>JAFVOV010000004.1 GCA_017505675.1 Clostridia bacterium | reverse complement strand
TTTTAATGTTTTCAGCCATATAATCAACCTCCTTAATAAGTTCTGATAATGGTTGCTCCCAAACCTCACCAAAGGCCCGGATAAAAAAGTAGAAAAGTATACACCTATAAAAAAGGAAAATCTTACCGTTGCAGCAACGCACTCTCACACCACTTGCGTTGATAAAAAGGGTATGTATGAAGGCGCTAATGATGCGCTTGACGGCTTATATATAGAATTTTTGGTAGAAGCGCTTGCTGATACGGTAATTTGCGCTTACCAAAGATTAACTGATGCTAAAATTAAGTTTGCAAAAACTACTGTTGACGGAATATCTTTCGTAAGAAATTATTTGCTTAAAAACGGTGTGGTAAGAACTAACCCCGGCAGGCTTAACCCTGATATAGTTGAGCCGTTCGGTAAAATTGATAATAGCGTGCCCGTATTCTTTTTTGAAGGCAAAAACGGAGAGAATTTAGGTTTATTATATACTTTTGGCTGTCATCAAGACTGCGTTGACGGAACTGAAGTTAGTGGGGACTATTCTTCACAAGTTTCGCGCCGTATGAAAGAAAAATTCGGCATGGATTTTATAAGCATATATTTTAGCGGTACGGCAGGTAACGTAAACCACTTTAACGTTAAAACCGCAAAAGACGAGCCTAATCATTATAAAAAGATGGGTGATTTAATTGCTAAAAGAATAACCGAAGTTTTGCCGAGTTTAACGGAAGTAACCGGCGATATTACTTTTAAGTATGAAAATAAATATTACCGCACTAGAGTTCCTAGTAAAGAAGTTATTAAAGAAAAGCAAGAAATTTTTAATAAAGTAAAAATTCCTTACGGGGTTAAACTTGACGCGTCGTCACCCGTAGATTTGTTTAACGCTTGCACGGCAAGAAGTAACTTAAAATACGCCTTTTCCGCTACTGCTTATACAGAAGCCGTTTGGCAAATTTATAAAATCGGTAATATTATTATTTTTGCAATATCTGGCGAACCGTTTACCCAAGTTGGGGAAAGGATAAGAAAAGCGTTCCCCGATAACGAATGCGTGTTTATAACTAATTGTAATTATGATATTACTTATATACCGCCAAAAGAATGTTATTTGCCGGAACTTTACGAGTCCCTTTACGGTTCTGCAAAATTAGACCCAGACGATATGGAAGATTTTATAAATAAACATATAGAAATTGCAAAAAAATTATAAAACTGTTTTAGGAGAATTATTATGTATAAAATAGGTGTTTATGAAAGAGAAATAACCCCGCTTTTCGGCAACAGCCTTTGCGGTTACTTTAACTTGAGATTAGTTGACGGGGTTTTAGATAAAACTTATGCAAAAGCCGTAGTGATGCAAAAAAATGATAAAACCGTTGCTATGGTAGCAGTTGACGCTTGTTGGGTTAGTGATGAACTCATTGACGCAGTTTGCGCTCGCGTAAAAAATCATATCGGTTTAGAGCGTGAAAATATAGTGGTTTCAGCAACGCACTCACACACGGCAGGTCCGGGCGCAAAAGATGAAGAAGGCGCGGATAACAAACTTGACGCGCTTTACCTTGACTGGTTATCTTTAGCAGTTGCAGATACGGTAATTTGCGCTTACCAAAGATTGACGGACGCTAAAATTAAGTTCGCAACCACTAAAGTTGATGGGATAACTTTCGTAAGAAATTACTTGCTTAAAAACGGCGTGGTTAGAACTAACCCCGGAATAGGTAATCCTAATATAGTTGAGCCTTACGGTCAAACGGATATTGATTTACCCATACTATTTTTTGAAACGCTTGACGGCGAAAATTTGGGTATGATTTACAGTTTTGCTAACCATCAAGATAGTGTTGATGGAACTAAAGCCAGCGGGGACTGGTCAAGTGAAGTTAATTATAAAATGAAAGAAAAATTCGGTATGAATTTCGTTTCAATTTTCTTCTACGGTACGGCTGGCAATATAAATCAAGTTGACGTAAATAATAAAGAAAAAGATTATAATCCGTTCAGTTCGCATAGATACCTTGGCGCGGAAGTTGCAAAAGGAATTTTATCTGCGCTTGATAATGCAACCGAACTTGATGGAGAAATAAGCGTGATTTTCAAAACGGAAACTTATGAAAGCCGTGTTCCTACGCCCGAAGAAATTAAAGAACAACAAGATATTTTTAACAGCGTAACGCTCCCAGAAGGCTGTAAACTTGACGCGTCTTCACCAAAATCGTTCTTTGACGCTTGTATGGCAAAAAGGGCGCTTAAACATACTTTCACAACCCCCAACTATTATCAAGTAAAATTTATGATAATTAAGATAGGCAAGGTTATGATTTTTGCTTTACCGGGTGAAGTGTTTACGCAATTTGGATTAAAAATTAAAAAAGCGTTCCCCGATAACGAATGTTTCTTTGCGTGTCTTGCAAATAATAAATGGTCTTATATGCCGGCAAAAGATTGTTATTTACCTGAACTTTACGAATCCCTTTACGGTAGCGCGCTTTTCTATCCGGAAGATACGGAAAACATTTTTGACCGCTTTATTGAACTAGGCAAAAAACTTTAATTTTATCACTTTTATTAAACCCTTTAGGAAAATTTTTCCTAAAGGGTTTTTTGTATTGTTTTAAATAATACAAAATGTTACGTTAAGAAATGAAAACATTACGTTTTGTACTTTCAAAAAATTAGTAGTTGTGAAAAATAAGCAATTTTCGCGTAAAAAAGGCTAAAAAATGCCGTTTTTTGAAATATTTACCTTTTTTAAAAATTAGGTGTAAAAAAATATGATAGTACAAAATGTAATGTAATACGGAAAAAAAGTATTGAAACGCTAAACTAAAGATAGTAAAATATAAATATGATAATTCGATAAAGTAGGGGAATTCTACTGTTTTATTAAACGCGAACGCTTTTATCAATTAAACGGAATTGATGTTTTACTTATCGGATTAAAAAATAATAATTCATAAGGAGAAGAATTATGAAAAGTTTAAGGCAAACACACAAACTTGCACTTATAGTACTTTCCGTACTATTAGCGCTAACCGTTGCAATGAGCGTTTTCTTTGCTATTAAACCTACTGTGTATGCAGCAGGGGGAACGGCAACTACTTACGATTTTCCTGTTGCTAGTTGGGTGCATGCAGACCACGGCGCTTGTGGAAAGAAAACTCTTTTAATAAGAGCGAAAGCAGATGCAAACACTCCGTTAGAATTAGATATGGCGGCTGCGGCTTCTGATGATACTCAATGGGCGACTTTTGCAAGTCAAGTTGCTTTAAGTCAGTTCGGAGTAGGTGAAATTACAACTGCTACAGATTTAGTAGACGTTGACTGCTCTAAACCAGGAGGTGGTTTTAACACGGCAACGGACGGTACATATATAGTATTCAGTTATTCTAAAACTGCATCTTGGCTTAATGCAACTGCTTCAAATTACGTTACTTTAACAATTCCTGAAGGTGCGTCTTTATACGGTGTTACTTTTGCTAATGACGTAGAAATGTATTTTTACGGTGGAACTTGGACGGCTACAGAACCTGCCGTTGTAGAACCTACTGAAATTTATTCAATAGGAATGGAACAAAACTGGAATAATAAAACACACGGTAGTGAACTCGTTTTCGTACATTACACGTATAACAGTTCAAATTCTTGGGTAACCATTGACACTTCTTTAAATTCAGATACGCTTGAAACTTTCAATAATAGCATAACTTTCACTTATGATGGTAATACCACTTCTGGTGCTGATATGGAAGTTTATTTGTCTACTAATAGGATTCCTTCGTTTTCTTCGGCAATGGTTTTTGCATATAAATCATCAGCAAGTTTCTTAAGCGCAACTTTAACGAATCCCGCAGTTTTAACTATACCAGCAGGAACTGTTTTATACAATATTAAATACGTAAACGAAACTAATTTTTATTTCTACGGTGGTAAATGGTACAACATTGCGCCACCTACCTCTGTAAATGAATACAGTATTGAACAGGCAAGAAACAATGTTACTACTTCTGCGATAACTAGTGGTAATAAAGTATTGTTCCTTTACGTTAAACCTACCGGCGGGTCTTTAGTTAAACTTAACAGTTCTTACGCTGAAGGTAATTTTGATAGTCAAATTTTAATTAACGGCTCAACTACAACGGAAATTTACACAGCAAAGGTTTATGATACTGACCCGACAATTCATCTTGAATATAGCGCTCAAGCAGATTTCGTTACCAACGCAACGGCGGAAAATCCCGCAGTTTTAACTATACCTGCAGGTACTATTTATTATAATTTATATTTTGCAAACGATATGGTTGTTTACTTTGACGGTGAAAAATGGTTATCAAACAAACCGCTTGCGGCTATTGTTGACGGGCTTTTAACTATGGATAAGGGCGCGTCTGCAAAACTTGCTGAAGAAGGCAAGAGCGGTATTAGATTTACCACTAATATCGACCAAGAAAAACTTATAGAACTTGACAGCGCAGTAAAATCGTATTCGTTTGGTACTATAGTAGTTCCTTACGATTATTTAGACGGTATAAGTGAGCCTACCCACGAAACTTTATCTAGCGTTTACGGTTATTATGATTTACCATCAACTTACCAAACGGGAACTGCGTTTAAGGGCGCTTTAGTTGATATTAAATCTTCTAACTTTGATAGAAAATGGGTTGGCAGGGGTTACGTTAAAATGGTGCTTGCTGACAATAGTGAAGTTTACGCTTACGCTGATTTTACAGGAACTACCGAAGATTTAGTTAAAGAAAATGCTAGAAGTATTTATGACGTAGCGGTTAATTTCTACGAAGACGCTGATACTGAAGAAAGGGAAATTTTAGACGGATATATTAACGGAGTAATAAGCGTTACTATTGACGGCGATACTGTGGCAGTAGTTGATAACGGTTTAACTCAAGATAATCCCGCTACGGTAAGCGTTACTTATGAAAACGGCGTTTTAACGTTAATTTCAAACAAGGTTATTGCATCCGTACTTATTAACGGGGAATGGGTAAACGCAACCATTCAATCGAACGGAATGAGTGCAACTTATACCGTTCAATAAAAAAGGAGTTCAATTATGAAGAAAGAATATTTAAGTCCTATAATCAAAGAAATATTGTTTGGTGAAGACGTTGTAAGATGTTCCGTCGGCGGTGAAAATGGCGACGACTGGATTGGCGACAATAAAGATTTACCCAGAATTTAAGTTTATTTTTTAGCCAACTTTATTTTTCAAAAAGTTGGCGTTACAACAAGGAGAGTTTTTATATGAAAAAAATATTAAGTTTTGTTTTAGGTGCGTTGTTATGTTGCTCAACACTTTTCGGTTGTAGTGGAGGTGGTGGCAACGTTATGCATACAGGTACGGTTGATGACCCTAACGGTAATTTAAGCCGTAGTGCAGCAGATTTGGTTGTAGTGGTTGAATATGGTGGTAACGGTATACAGCACTGGTTAGACCTTAAAAATGCGTTTCAAGAAAGAACTGGTAAAACCGTTTATTTAGATGCTGAAAAAGGCATTTCAGATTTAGCGCCAGACCAATGGAGTAACGGTATAGACTGTGGTGACGTTTATTCTGTAAATACTAACCCGTTGCCATATATAGCGCAAGGGCAAATTGAAAAGTTAGACTCACTTTATTCAAGTGAAATATCTGAAGGTAAAATGGTTAAAGATACTTTATGGGATTCTTACAAGGATTTCGGATACGTTAAAACGGATTCTTACGAAGGCTATTATTGGTTACCGCTCACCGCGTCAACGGGTGGACTATTTTACAATCAATCTATATTAGAAGACGCTTATAGTCAAGCAGTGCAAAATGGTCATGCAACCGTTAACTGGGGCGAAAGAGCGCCTGAAACTTATGCAGAACTTTTAGAATTAGTTGACGATATTAACGCAATGGCGTGCAATACAGATGCAAATGATAGCAATAATATTTATCCGTTTACCTTTGCGGGTCCGCAATCAAACTACTGGAGTTACTGGGTTGAAACTTGGTTCGTTCAAATGATAGGTATGGATAAATACGTTGAATACGCTAAAATAGAATCAATTGATAATTATAACCCTAATTCTACTAATAGATTTGCGCTTGGTGATGGAACTATGGCAAACTATGCCGAAGCAAAACAAATGGCGCTTGAACTTATGGCTGGATTAGTTTTGAATTCAAATAAAACTATTAAAAACGTAAATCCTTACGATATTGCTACCAACTACTTATTAGTTCAAACTAACTTTGCCGAAGGTAAAGCGGCTATGATGCCTAACGGCGCTTGGTTAGAAACTGAACTTTCAATGTCAATACCTATTAGCAAACTTGCTGATATTCGTTACGCTAGCGTTCCGTATGCTCCAAAAGCGCAAAAAGATTCTGGCACGGGGGAATATAAATTTATTAACAATGCTCTTGCTACCGCACAAGGAATTTTAATACCAGCGAAGGCACAACATAAAGAACTTGCTAATGAATTTTTGAAGTTTATGGTTGAAGAAGAAAACTTAAAGAACGTTGCCTATACTATGGGTAGAACCTTGTGTTATGACATTGAAGTTGATTTTTCCGGTTTATCAAAAGCAGCGCAAGATATAAATGAAGTTTGCGTTAAAGGGGAAGAAGAAAACGGCGCGTTCTTCTTTGTTCCCAAGAATGAAGTGGCGTTTGCGGGTAAAGCGAATTTTTGGTATTTTAACGCCTTCAGTTACATGCTAACGGGCGACGTAAGTTCACGTAAAACTGCGGCTGAATGTATTTCGCAAGAATACGTTAACGCTCAAGGTCAGTTGGAAGGTTACATTCAATAAATAGGGGACTATATAATGATTACTAAAAGAAAGGGTGCGGACGGCGTAAAAAACCGTCCGTCAAATAAAAGTAAAACGGCAGATGGCTCTATCACGCGCCACGCGCCGTGGTTCGTTACTGCGAATTTAGCAATACCGACAATTAGTTTTTTTGTTTTTACCGTCTATTTGACAATACAGATGGTGGTGTTGTCTTTTCAAACTATGACGATAGACGGCTGGGCGTTTTGCGGATTTAAGAATTACGTAGGGACGATGAAAGACTTTTTTATTCCCGGTTATGAATCTAATATGGCGCTTATAAACTCGCTAAAAATTTGGGTTTGGCATATGATAACCACTTATCCGTTTGCGATATTTATGTCATACGTTTTCTTTAAGAAAATGCCAGGTAACTTTGCTTTTCGTATAATTTATATGTTGCCTATGGTAGTGCCGATTTCGGTTATGACGATGGTTTTCACGTGGGCGCTTGACCCGTCTATCGGGTTTATCCACAATGCGCTTAGTGCTATAGGTATTCATCAACCTGTAGAATCGGGTGGCTGGCTTGGTAACGATAGTGCTTTTAATACGGTTATGGTTTACGCTTTCTGGTCGGGCGCAGGTGGACAGGTGCTTTATTTTGCAGGAAATATGAGCAGAATACCTGGAGAAGTTATAGAAAGCGCTCGTCTTGACGGAGTAGGATTTTGGAGAGAACTTTTTCAAATAGTGCTTCCACTTATAGCGCCTATTATAAATACTCTGTTAGTGCTTAACGTCGGCACGGTTACTGGATTTTGGCTACCGTCAAGCCTACTTACTAACGGCGGTGCAAAAGGGTATATGGCAAAAACTATTGCTTATAAAATTATGGATACTGCATACGGCTCAAACGCGGGGCTATCGTCTGCAATGGGCGTATCGTTTTCGCTTATTATGATGCCGATAGTTATGGGCTTTAGAAAACTTATGGATAAACTTTTACCGGGGGTTGAATACTAATGAAACTTACTCTTATAAAAAAGAAATTTAAAACCCCTAAAGAAAACAGGGTGAAAAGACCGCGCGTTGAAAAGGTGATGCTTTCAGTAGTTTTCGTAATTGCGCTTATATATGCAATAACTTTATTGTTTCCTTTCGTATGGATTTCTTATAATTCACTTAAAACAGACGGGTATTATGAATTTCTGTTAGACCCGTGGGGATTACCTAAAAACGCGATTGAAGGCTTTAAAAATTATGCAAACGTTTTCAAGATGAAAGTAGCAGGTTTGTCTTTTATGGCAATGCTGATAAATTCTATTGAATATTCGTTTGTTTTAACAGGTCTTACCATTTGGTTTACAACTATAATCGCTTATACGTTAGTTATGTATAGGTTTAAACTCCGCCCTGTGTTTTACGGCATATTTTCGTTTAACATTGCGGTAAATATTATCGGTGGTCAAGCCTCTATGATTAAACTTTTAAGTGATATAGGATTATACGGAACTTATTACGGTATATATTTATTCGGTATTCCCGGGTTTGGTTCAACTACGTTAGTAGTTATGGCTTTCTTTAATAATATGGCTTGGGATTACGGTGAATCCGCTATGATTGACGGCGCAGGGCATTGGAGAATATTTTTAAGCATTTATCTTCCGATGGCTGTTCCGATTATGGTTACAATAGGTATATTATCATTTATCGGATTTTGGAACGATTATACTAATATTTTAATTTATGCAAAAAGTCGACCTAATTTAGCGTACGGCGTGAATATGGTTAATACTACGTTAACGCAAAAAGGGCAATATCCGCAAGCGTTTGCTTATATGATGTTATCAATTATACCGGGCGTATTGTTGTTCTTGTGTTTTCAAAAAGTTATACTTAAAAACTTTAATATGGGTGGACTTAAAGGATAAGGTGAAGAGATGAAAAAAATTTTTATAAAATTTATATCGTTGTTGTTATCGATTACTTTTTTAGTATCTATGGCAGGTTGTGTTGTAAATAATAATGATGAAAAAGAGGATGAAGTGAATATGGACGGAATAAAAACTTACAATAATCAAGAAGAATTCGTTTTAAGTTCTTGGCTTTCGCC
Organism: Clostridia bacterium; assembly: GCA_017505675.1. Lineage (GTDB taxonomy): Bacteria > Bacillota > Clostridia > Christensenellales > Borkfalkiaceae > UBA1259. The sequence goes on along the minus strand of JAFVOV010000004.1, from coordinate 3,944 downwards.
TGATATCGGCAAAAAGGCTGAAGACGGCTCTTATCCAACCGCTGAAAAACTTTGGGGTTGGTATGCTGAATCTGGGCTTAATGAAATGACTATTTTTCCTGCGTGCAAAGAAGATGAAAATTACTTAAAAGTTGCGCTCGCTATGTGTAAAAAATATGGTATAAAGGCGCAAATTCTTATGCGAAACTCTACCGAACGTTTTTCTAAAAACTGGACGGAACTTTTGGCGGGATATGAAGATATCGTTAGTGGTTTTGACGTATGGGATGAGCCTTACGGCTATAAGGAACATACTACTGGAACGGATACTTATCGCCCCGATATAGGTGATTTAGCAGAAAACGGAGTTCCTTACGTTTTGCAAAACTTTCCAGGAAAATCATTTACCGTAACGTTGTGGCCTAATTATGCTAATAAAAATCAATTAGGTATGCCTGACGGGCAAGGGTATGATGATTACGTTAAACTTTACGCAGAAACTATTTTACCACTCGTACCAGAAGGAACAAGACGTTGGATAGGTACTGACTTTTATGCTTATTACAAAACAAGGTTTGACGGAGCGCTTTTATCTAATCTTGAAGTTTTACAAAAATACGGCGGACAATATGGCGCAGACGTATATTTATATATACAAACTATCTGCGATTTAAACCGTTGGCGCGCGCCTAATCGCCAAGAAATGGCGCTTCAATATTATACTGCGCTTGCTTACGGAGTTAAGGGATTATATATGTATTGTTATCAACATCCTGCAGGTGGACAAAGTAGTGGCATCCCTGATGAAAAAACCTATTCTATGCTTACGGATGGTTATTCAATAAGATATAACGAAGCAACCGGAGAATATTATCAAAACGAATACGAACGTACTGATATGTATTATAGCGTTCAAGCGTTAAATAATGAACTTGAAGTTTTATCAAAAGCCTATATGGACTTTAAGTGGCAGGGCGTTTTAACTGTGCGTGGAACTAAAAATAATTCTGTGGATGATTTTAGTGACTTGTCGTATTCGCTTACTTCTTACGAAGGTATAAATTCTTATACTGCAACTGAAAATGCTATTATAGGTTGCTTTAAAGATAACGAAGGTAATAACGGTTATATGATAACTAATTATTCAAATCCTATTGATTTAAAAGATTCTGATGTGGATATTGATTTTGGCAGTGCAACGCGTGCGTGGGTTTATGCAAACGGTGAATGCAAAGCCGTAAAATTAGAAGGTGGACATTATAAGGCTACGATAGGTGGTGGTAACGGATATTTCGTTATACCTTTTATCTAAATATTTAATGCAAAAGCAAAAATTTTTGTTGAAAAGGAGGAAAAGTTATGAGTTTTTTCAATTATCATCTATTGATTTTTTTCGGTGGGGGTAAAAGTAATTTAAAATAAAATTTATAAAAAATTATAAAAAATAAAATAAAAAGGAGAAAAATCATGAAAAGTTTAAGAATAACACATAAATTAACGTTAATAGTTCTTTCCGTTCTGTTTGCGCTAACTTTTTCGCTAGGAATAGCGTTTATGGTAAATCCTACCGTTAAAGCGGCAGGTGGTACGGCGACTACTTATGATTATCCAGTTCCTTCTTGGAACAATGCCACTTATCAAGGCGCAAAAGTTGTTTTGGTAAGACCGAAAGCAGATGCAAATACGCCTTTGACTTTTGATACAACGACAGCGATTAGTGACGAAACCCAGTGGGCAGCGTTTGCAGAACAACTTACTCTTGAACAGTACGGAGTGGGGGAAATTACTGCTACTGCAGACTTGATTAATCTAGATAAATCTAAAGCAGGTGGCTTTAATACTACATCTAGTACGCCTTATATGGTATTCGGTTATTCATCTACAGCGTCTTGGATTAACGCAACATCTGCAAATTACGTAACTCTCACCATTCCGCAAAATGCAACTCTGTATGGGGTAACGTTTGCAAACGCTTTAGAGTTGTATTTTTATGACGGTTTATGGTCTACGGCAAAACCTAAAATAGCAGAGACCACTGGCGTTACTATGAATTTAGTCGGTGCATATAATTTTAATAACAAAGATATTGCAACTACCTATAAAACCGTACTTATTACACTTAACGGTTTAAGCACCGTAGATACTTCGGTAAACGTTGGTTATATTAACGATTTTAACTCGCAATTAACTGCAACGTGGGGGCAGACTGACGTTTCAAGTAAAATTCAATCGGTAGCCGCTCACTATCCAATGCTTTCTAATTTAGGTTTTTCACTATCTTATCTAAAGACTGAAGACTTCGTTACGGGGGCAACTTATGAAAATCCAGTAATAGTTAATATACCAAAAGAAGTTGGCATTTATAATTTCCACTTTACTGAAGATTACAAATTGTATTTTTATGACGGCGTATGGTCGTTGACAGAACCAAAGGTAGCAGAGACTACTGGCGTTACTATCAATACCGTAGGCGCTCACGGATGGAATAATAGATTTCTTACTAATACTGATTATAATACCGTGCTTATCACCCTTACTGGTTTAAGCACAGTTAATACTACTGTAAATACGCACTATTTGAAAACGTTTAATCAAAGTATAACGGCTACTTGGGAAAATACCGATATAACTTCAAAAATTCAAACCTATTTTGAACATTACGCTAAACTTTCAAACCTAGGTTTTATTCTTTCTTATCTAACAACTGAAGAGTTTATTTCTGAAGCGTCGTATGAAAACCCTGTGACGGTTACTATACCAAAAGAAGTTGGGTTATATAATTTCCACTTTACTGAAGATTATACTTTGTATTTTTACGAAGGGATATGGTCGTTGACTTTACCGAAAACTGAAGGCAGGGTAAACGTTCCTAAAGTTAGAATCGGTGGTGGTGTAAATGATAATAACGCGCCTAGAACTGGTAGCACTACTGAAAATCAATTGATTCTATACGCTTATGATGAAAGTAATAATTACGTAAGCAATTCAACTGATTACGTTAAAGGCGATTTAAATGAAAAAATTACTTTAACTTACGGTGGTAATACCTACGTTGGCGCAGATAGCGGAATTTATTTCTATAAACAAGCAAACGATATTGCATTAAACCTTGCATATCCTAACGACGCTGCGTTTTTAACTCATACTGCGGATATTCCTTATTTAACTATTCCTGCAAATACCATTCAATATAAATGGATATTTACTAACGAAGTTAAACTTTGGTTTGTAAACGGTGCTTGGACTCTTACCGAGCCGGTAATTGAAACGCCCGTTGACGTAACTAGTTATAAAATTGAAAGAAGTTTCAATAACTACGCGTTTAACGCTGATAAAAACATCTTACTTGTTTATCCTTATACGTCTACAAATCAGCGCGTGCAACTTTCAACAAACGTAAATCCACAAACTTATACGACCTTTATTGAAGCCTTGACGCTTGAGTATAACGGAGTGACCAAAACTGGTGCAGAAACTGGTATTTCACTTGAGATTTCGCTTTTAGCAAGTTATGAAAGAGGCATTTTGCTTTCTTATAGTAACGCTGCCGAATTCTTGGATGCAACCGCTAAAAATTATGCAACCTTGACCGTTGCGAAGGGTACTGGGTTATTTAACACAAAATTAACAGAAGATCTTAAAATTTATTATGCTGACGGTGAGTGGACAATGGAAGAACCTTTCGTATTTGATTATGACCTTTCTTCGTTAGATAAACTTACAATAGGTGAACTTGTTGAAAACTCATTTGCTAAAAAACCCACGTTTAAACTTGGCGAACCAGATTTGCAAGAAGAAATTTATCAAGGCGTTATAAATAGTACTAAATTTTTGAGTTCTACAAATTATATTTTGAACTTCAAATTTAAAGTAAATGCAGACCGTTATTCTATAAAATTCGTTTTGAATAGTAACGTTGGTGCTGTTGAGGCTGGTATTACCATTAGATTCTTTAATCAATCAGC
>JAFVOV010000040.1 GCA_017505675.1 Clostridia bacterium | reverse complement strand
GTGCGACATTATATCTACCACGCCGCAAGCCATTTGATAAGGACTAACCGTATAGGTGAGTTCAGGGTTGCAAATTGCAAATTTGCATCTATTCAGTTCAGTACTGCAACCTTTTTTCATATTGAGTTCTTCGTTGGTTAAAACCGCAGAACTACTCATTTCACTACCTGCCGCCGCTATAGTTAAAATACAACCTACGGGAAGCGCGTCTGTAGGCTTACTTCTACCCATACTAAATTCCCACACGTCGCAGTCACTTTTAGCGCCAAGCGCGGTACATTTAGACGAATCTATAACGCTACCACCACCGACGGCAAGCACCATTTCTACGCCCGTTTCTTTAGCGACTTTTACAGCCTTTCTTACAAAAGAGAGTTTAGGGTTAGGCTCAACGCCACCCATTTCAACCACTTCAATATTATATTCGGTAAGAGAATTTATAACGGTATCGTAAAGTCCGCTCTTTTTAATGCTACCCTTACCGTATTGCATCATAATTTTTTTATAACCTAAATCGGAAATTATTTTGCCAACTTCTTTTTCTTTATCCCTACCAAAATACACGGTAGTAGGGGTATTATACATAAAATCTAACATTTTATATTCTCCTAAAAACTTAAATAAAAGCGCCGTGTGGCGCTTTCATTTTATTCTTCTATCATATAAACTTTCTTCATTACAACGGGTTCAACGGGAACGTCGTCATAATAAGCCCATCTAGTTGTTTTTACGGTAGAAATATCAATTGCAACCTGCAAACTTTCTTCATCCGTAACCCTACCAAACGCTGCGTATTGCGCGTCTAAATACGCCACGTCTTCAACGCAAATAAAGAACTGTGAAGACGCAGAGTTGGGGTCCATCGTTCTTGCCATTGATATTACGCCGGGCGCGTGATGAAGGTCGTTTTTAACACCGTTCATAGCAAATTCACCTTTGATAGTTTTAGGCGCTGCTTTTTGCTTTAAGCCACCTTCATAAGAAAATCCGCCGCCTTGAATCATAAACCCGGGTATTACGCGATGAAAACACAAACCGTCATAAAAACCGCTCTTAACTAAATCAATAAAGTTAGCAACCGTTTCGGGCGCGTGTTCGGGTAAAAGTTCAATATTTATCTTTTTTCCGTTTTCAAATTCAATACATACTTTAGACATAGTTATTCTCCAAATTATTTTTTTACGTTAAAGTTATCTTTAAGCGAAACGATTTCACTTAAAATTTCCTTGCCCTTAACGTTAAGGCGCTTAAAGTACCCTACGCGCATAAGTTGATAAGACGCGTCATAATCATTTTCAAAAATATACGGTTCAACCTTTCCGTTAAAAATCTTAACGCTGTTTTTATTCATACGTTCGGAAAAATCTTGCCCCGAATATTCTTCGTCGTTTAATAAATATCCGTACTGACGAATTTCCACGTCCTTACAAGTATCTGCGTTTACCCATTGAATAACGCCTTTTACTTTTATGCCAGAAGTATCGTTTCCACTCTTACTTTCAGGAATATATGTGCAAAGCAATTCCTTAACTTCACCGTTATCGTCCAAAATAACTTCGTCACACTTAATAATATACGCGCTCTTTAGACGAACGTAACCGTCCTTTTTAAGCCTAAAATATTTGGGCGGTGGATTTAGTGAAAAGTCATCCGCATCAATAAATATGTTTTTAGAAAATTCTACCTTTCTAGTTCTCTTTTCTTCTTCGTTGGGGTTAATATCAAAATCAACCTGTTCATTTAACCCATCCGGCATATTAGTTATGGTAACCTTTAAGGGCTTTAACACACCCAT
>JAFVOV010000039.1 GCA_017505675.1 Clostridia bacterium | reverse complement strand
GGGCTAAAATAGTTATCACCTTTTACATAATAATTGCTATCACTTAAATTGCAACCTTTTTCATATCTATAAAGAGAGTTAAACGGAAAAGTATCGTGCGTTAAAAAGTCCATATCAAACCCGGTCATACCTATAGAGCGTTGTGGCATTACCCATTCAGCAAGATAGACTTTATCTTTATACTCTTTTCTTAAAACGCTAAAAACTTCGTTCCACCACCACCTAACACCATCTAAACCTTCTTCGGAATCGTTGCGCAAATTGTTCTCATCAAACCTTGCACCATCTTTTACCACCGAACTTGCCATATCAACACGGAAGCCATCAATACCTTTATCAAGATAGAACCGCATTATATTTATAATTTCTTCGCGGAGCGGTTTTAATCTTTCATCCTTATAATGCATCTTCCAAGGATGTTTTTCATCCGTATTTTCAAAGCCAAAGTTAAGCGCTGGTTGACTTGCATAATAATTGGGCAAATACCCACCGTCACGGTAATATAATCCCCTTATTAAGCCAGGGTAACTTTGAAATAAACTGTCTGTCCAAACGTAATAATCCCAATACTTATTCTTTTTTGCGCAACCGGATTTTTTGAACCACTTATGCTTATCAGAAGTATGCCCAACCACTAAATCTAATAATATTTTTATTCCGCGCTCTTTAAACGCTTTTACTAGATTATCAAAGTCTTCCATAGTTCCAAAGCGTTTATCTATCTGCATATAATCACTTACGTCATATCCACCATCCTTAAATGGTGATTTATATATGGGGTTAAGCCAAACCGCGTCTACACCTAAACTTTTTATATAATCCGCTTTTGCAGTTATACCATTTAAATCACCCAACCCATCTCCGTCACTATCGAAAAATGATATAGGGTAAATTTCGTAAAACACGGCATCTTCTAACCATTTTAACATTTCACACCTCTGCAAGATTAAAATTTACTTAAACCTAATACATTGTAACATATAAAAAAACAAAAAGCAATATCAAAATATAAATTTTCATAACGATTTGTAATATTGTTTATTTTTTTATATTTGTTTATTTTTTAATATAAAAAAACCACCGAGTAAACGGTGGTTAATGGAGCTGATAACCGGATTCGAACCGGTGACCTCGTCCTTACCAAGGACGTGCTCTACCAACTGAGCCATATCAGCAAATTTATTCTTTTCTCAAAACGCTTATTTATTATATAAAATAAATAACGCTTTGTCAAACCAAAAAGCCGATTTATGATAAAATTTTTTATTTTTTTTGTTTTTATTTTTATATCTATAAATATTCAACGAAAAAACATAAAAATAGCGGGGCGAAATCCGCCCCGCTATTTAACTTAAACATTATTCAGTCTGTTCTTCTGTTGAATTTCCATCAATTTCGGCTTTATCATCTTCTTCACTCTTTGGCGTTAAAGCAATTTTAATTACCGTTGAATCATCAATTCTCATAATTCTTACGCCTTGAGTATCTCTACCGATTTTACTAATATCTGCAGCGGCAACCCTAATAATAGTTCCGTTACTTGTTATAATCATTAAATCTTCATCTTCAGAAACAAGTTTCAAACTTACTAATTTACCGGTTTTAGCGTTGAACACACCTGCTTTTACGCCCTTACCGCCACGGGACTGCATTCTATAATCATTTATATCAGAACGCTTGCCGTAACCGTTTTCAGTCATAGTAATAACTTCACAGTCTTCTTTAATAACGGACATATCAACAACGTAATCGCCATCATTTAGCGTCATACTCTTAACGCCTTGAGTATCCCTACCCATTGCGCGAACGTCTTCTTCACTAAATCTTATACATTTACCTTCATGTGAAGCAATTATCACTTGGTCAGTACCACTTGATAGTTGAACCGAAATAAGTTCATCACCTTCGACTATACTGATAGCAATTTTACCAACCTTTCTTATGCTTGCAAATTCAGCAAGCGAAGTCTTTTTAATTAAGCCGTTACGCGTTGCCATCATGATATAGCCTTCAGTATTTGCTTTAAGCGGAATCATCGCGCACACTTTTTCATTTTCAGATAGTTGTAAGAAGTTTACTATAGCCTTGCCTCTTGCCGTTCTTTGACCTTCAGGAATCATATAGCCTTTCATGCTATAAACCTTACCATTATCGGTAAAGAATAATATATCGTCATGAGTGGAAGTAACAAACATATTTTTAACGAAATCTTCGTCTTTGGGTTTATGCGCAGTAACGCCTTTACCGCCCCTATGTTGCGTTTTATATTCTGCAACGGGAACACGTTTAACGTAACCAAAATGAGTAAGACTAATAACAACGTCTTCTACAGGTATAAGGTCAGCATCTTCAATATTGCTGTAATCATAAGAAATCTCTGTTTTTCTAGGCGAAGGATATTTTTCTTTTATTTCTTCCATATCGCTTCTAATTATTGCCTTAACCCTAGATTCATTAGCAAGAATATCTTTTAAGTCCGCTATAGTTTTGCCAAGTTCAACAAGTTCTTCATTAAGTTTTTCAACTTCCATACTCGTTAAACGTTGAAGCCTCATTTCTAATATCGCATTTGCCTGTTTATCTGAAAGTGTAAATTCATTCATTAACGCTTCTGCCGCGCTGTTTTTATCAGATGACTGACGGATTATTTCAATAACCCTATCGATATTTGCAAGGGCAATAACCAAACCACGAACGATATGTTCACGTTCTTCAGTTTTTGCAAGGTCGTATTTAGTGCGCCTTACTATAACGTCTTCTTGATGGGCAATATAATGTTGCAAGATTTCCTTTAAACCCAAAACTTTAGGTTCGCCGTCAACAAGCGCAAGAAGAATTATACCGTCTTTAACTTGTAAGTTGGTATGTTTAAATAAAGTATTGAGAACGACTTGCGCGTTTGCATCTTTTTTCAGGTCAACAACCATACGCATACCGTGTCTATCAGATTCGTCTTTGATATCACTAATGCCTTCAATACGCTTATCTTTAACCATATCAGCAATACTTTTAATAAGCATTGCTTTATTAACTTGATAAGGGATTTCAGTAATAACGATTGCCGTACGAGATTGACGACCTGCGCCACCTGCAATTTCTTCAAAGCCTGCAACAGCAGACATTTTGATAGAACCTCTACCTGTT
>JAFVOV010000038.1 GCA_017505675.1 Clostridia bacterium | reverse complement strand
CTTAATTTCTAAACCCTTATTTAAAAACGCAAGTTCTTTTAAGCGTTTCAAAATCGTTTCAACTGAAAAAACGGTAGTTTCAAACACCCTTTTATCAGGCATAAATCGGATAAAAGAGCCTTTCTTTTTAGTTTTAACTTTGGTATTTTTAAGCGGTGCAACGGGAATACCGGATTTAATCTTTCCAGACTTTTCATCAAGATAACTATGGAAAGACATTTCAAATACGGTATCTTTATAAACTTCAACTTTAAGCCACTCTGAAAGCGCGTTGGTAACCGACGCGCCTACCCCATGTAGACCGCCTGAATAACTGTAATTATCCGCGTTAAATTTTCCGCCTGCGTGCAGTTGCGTAAATACGACTTCAACACCTGAAACACCTGCTTTAGAGTGTATATCGGTAGGTATACCGCGCCCGTTGTCTTCAACCGACGCGCTACCGTCTTTATACAACTTAACTTCAATTTTATCCGCGTGTCCGTTAGCCGCTTCGTCAACGGCGTTATCCACAATTTCCCAAAGAATATGATGCAGACCTTTAACGCCCGTAGTACCTATATACATACCGGGGCGCATTCTTACCGCGTCAAGCCCTTCAAGTATCTTAATATCTTCCGCCTTATAACTGGTTTTTGCCATTTTACTCTCCGTTAATTTAACTTCAGTTTAATATAATACTTATATATTATACAATATATTGTGTTTTTTTTCAAGTTATAAACGCAAATTTTCCTTTTTTTAGCATTTATTAAGAAAAAAATCCCCGAAATTTTTATTCGGAGATTTTAACTTTTTATTTATCAACGTCTTTTTTTACGGGTTTACTGTTGCGTTCCCAAAACACGCCGTCTTCATAGCCTTGAATATTCTTATCGGTTTCAGCGTCTAAAAGTCGCTTTTCGCCCCAAGCGCAGTATAGCGGATTTTGCTCGATATTTATATATTTTCTATTTAATTTTTTTGCAACCACGCCCGTTGTTCCGCTACCAGCAAAGGGGTCTAACACTAAATCATTAGCGTTAGAACTTGCAAGTATAAGTTTAGCAATAAGTTTTTCCGGCTTTTGCGTAGGGTGCGCGGTGTTTTCCGCCATTGACCAGTAAGGCACGGCAATATCGTCCCAAAAATTAGACGGGCAAGTTAACCTATAATTTCCGTTTTCGGTTTTTTCCCAGTCCTTCGGCTTTCCGTTTTCACGGTAAGGCGCAAGCACTTTTTTACGCTGTTTAACCGCGTCTAAATTAAAAGTATAATCGTCGCTAACGGTAGCAAAAAATATATCTTCCATAGAATTTTTCCAGTTTTCTTTTGCCCCGCGCCCTTTTTCACGTTGCCAAGTAATGCGGTTTCTTAAAATAAAATGTTTTTCCATAAGCACGCCTATAGTTAGCGCGCTTTTCCAGTCGCAACAAACGTAAACGCTTGCTGTTTTTTTAAGTTTAGGCTTTACCGCTTCAATCCATTTTTCAGTATAAACGGAATAATCTTCAAAACCGCGTTTTTTAAATCCGTTGCCGTGAAAATTCTTATCAAGATTATACGGCGGGTCTACTATTAAAAGGTCAATAGTTCCGTCCTTTATTTTTGATAGCGCAAGGTAAGCGTCCCCAAGCACCGTGCAGTTTTCGGGGATAACGCCTTCTTTTTCAGGAGCAACGCAATTAAGCAAATATTCCTTCCCTTCGTCAAGGGAAAAGTCAATAGTTTTATTCCTTTGAGATTTCATAATTATTTTTGATAAAGTTTAAGCCACGCGTCTAACTTTTCGGCTAAATCTTTATTGTCCTTCGTCTTTTTAAGCATATCCAAAAGCCCGTCGGTTGCATCTGGGCGTTCGGATAAAACTTTGCGCAATTTATAACTAGTTTGCAATTCTTTTTCAGTAAGCAAAAGTTCTTCTTTCCTAGTACCTGATTTATAAAGGTCTATCGCAGGGAAAATTCTCTTTTCGCTCAACTCTCTTGATAAGTGAATTTCCATATTGCCCGTACCTTTAAACTCTTCGTAAATAACGTCGTCCATACGGCTACCGGTATCAATAAGCGCGGTAGATAAAATAGTTAAACTTCCGCCGTTTTCAATGTTGCGCGCCGCGCCAAAAAATCTTTTAGGTCCTTGAATTGCCGTGGG
>JAFVOV010000037.1 GCA_017505675.1 Clostridia bacterium | reverse complement strand
TTAGGACGTGCAGTAACGCTTAAAAGGCAAAGTAAAATCATAGTTTAAACTATAAAAATTAAGGAGTTTATTTTATGATTTTAGATGCGTTACTGTTTGTTTTAGGTAAAATCACTTTTTTTGCAGGGAGCGTTTTTAACGGCGCTTCGTTCCCAAAACCGCTTCCGCCTGAAGAAGAAGCCGAGTGTTTAAGAAAAATGCGACTAGGTGATAAAGCCGCTAAAGAAAAACTTATAAACCACAATATGCGGTTAGTTGCTCATATCGTAAAAAAATATACCGGCGCTGCGGAAACTGATGATTTAATTTCGGTTGGCAGTATAGGTTTAATTAAAGCGGTAAACACTTACGAACCTAATAAAGGCACGCAACTTGCAACTTATACCGCGCGGTGTATAGAAAATGAAATTTTAATGCTACTTCGCGCTAATAAAAAGTTTAAAAACGATATTTCACTTTCCGATTCTGTCGGCGCTGATAAAGACGGCAACGAACTTACTTTAATGGAACTTTTGTCGGAAAAAGAAGACACGGTTTTTGCGCAGGTAGATAGAAGTATAGAAAGAAAAAAATTTCTTGACTTTATTAAAAACGTGCTTTCGGAAAGGGAATATACCGTGTTATGTTTAAGGTACGGCTTAAAAGGCGAGCGAAATTACGCGCAGAGAGAAGTTGCAAAATTTTTAAAGATTTCCCGCTCGTATATTTCCCGCATAGAAAAAAAGGCAATAGATAAACTTCGTGACGCGGTAAAAAAAGGTCAATTTTATTGCTGAAAAAATAGGGTTTTTTATTGACAAAATTTCTCGGTTAATATACAATGTAACTTAAAGGAGAAATTCTATGGAAAGTAAGATAGCCGTCGTTGCAATTATCGTTAGCGACGTTTCTGCCGTAGAACGGTTAAACTCCGTTCTTCACTCTTACGGTGAATACGTTATAGGTAGATTAGGGCTACCGTATAAAGAAAAAAACGTAAACGTTATAAGTATCGTTATGGATGCGCCCGTTGAAATCATAAACGCCCTTTCAGGTAAACTCGGCATGATAAACGGCGTAACTAGTAAGGTTTTAACGGCAAAATAACTATGGCGTATACCTTTATAAGTGGCGCAACTGGCGGTATAGGCAAAGCGTTTTGCTATTCAGTTGCAAAACGGGGAAACAATCTTTTTATCACCGGCAGAAGTGATGAAAAACTTTTATCGCTAAAAAATGAACTTGTAAATAAATATAAAGTTGCGGTGGATTATTTTGCGTGTGATTTAACTGATTTTGTTAGTCGCCGTGAAATGATAAAGTATATTGACGATAAAGGCTTAAAGTTTGAGCGCATAATAAACGTTGCCGGCGTTGATATACAAAAAGCGTTTACAGATTATACTGAAGAAAAGGTGCTTTTTCAAATACGCGTAAACGTTGAAGCAACTATATCTTTAACTCACGCGCTCTTATCGCGAAGAACAAGCGAAACGGAAGTTATAACGATATCAAGTATGTCAGGCGCGTCGCCAATGCCGTACTTTGCACTATATAGCGCAACCAAAGCCGCGTTAATTAACTTTTTTACCGCGCTTCATTATGAATTAAAGGGCGCAGGCGTAAAAGTAACGGTGGTTATGCCGGGTGGCGTACCCACGCGCCCAGATATTATTGAAGATATCAAAGGGCAGGGCTTATGGGGCAGGTTATCTTCTAAAAGCCCGGAATTCGTAGCGGAAAAATCACTTAAAGCAGTTAAGAAAAACAAAATTAAATATATACCGGGCGGTTTTAACAAGTTCTTAAATTTTATAATGAAACTTGCGCCCAAACGCATTGTGCTTACGTTTATTGCTAAAAGGTGGAAAAAGCAAACTAAAGATGCTTTTTAATTTACCAAAGGGGGAACTAAATTGAGTTACGCAGATAAAGTTTTTATTCAAAATTGTACCGATATTATAAACAACGGTTTTTGGGATACGGATTTACCCGTTCGTCCCGTTTGGCATGACGGAACGCCCGCTCATACAGTCAAAAAGTTCTGTATCGTCAATAGGTATGATTTAACTAAAGAATTTCCTATTTTAACGCTACGCCGTACTGCGTTTAAGTCTGCCGTTGATGAAATTTTGTGGATATGGCAGAAAAAATCAAACAATATTAAAGATTTAAATAGCCATATTTGGGATAGTTGGGCAGATGAAACAGGCTCTATCGGTAAGGCGTACGGTTATCAACTAGGCGTTAAACATAAGTATAAAGAAGGCGAATTCGACCAGGTTGACAGGGTGCTTTACGATTTAAAACATAACCCTTCTTCAAGAAGAATTATGACAAACATTTATACTTTCCAAGATTTGCACGAAATGCACCTTTATCCCTGCGCGTATTCAATGACCTTTAACGTAAGCGGTGATACGCTAAACGGCATACTTAACCAACGCTCTAATGACGTTGCCGTTGCAAACAACTGGAACGTGGTTCAATATTCGGTGCTTTTAATGATGCTTGCGCAAGTATCTGGGTTAAAGGCAGGGGAATTAGTTCACGTTATAGCAGACGCGCATATTTACGATAGGCATATACCCGTAGTTAAAAAGATGATGGAAAACGAACAGTTTGAAGCGCCTAAACTTATAATTAACCCTGACGTTAAAGATTTTTATAAGTTTACCGTTGACGACTTTATTTTAGAAAATTACAAGTATAACAAGATAGAAGAAAAATTTGAGGTGGCAATATAATGAAAGCGATAGTTGCTGTTGATAAACTTTGGGGTATAGGCAAGAAGAACGACCTTTTATTTTCATTACCCGCAGATATGGCGTACTTTAGAGAAAAAACGCTTAATAAAGTAGTAGTTATGGGTAGTAATACCTTAAAATCTTTCCCCGGTGGAAAACCGCTTAAAAATAGAACTAATATAGTTCTTTTCCCCGGTGGTGAAAGCCGTGACGATTGTATTATAGTTCAAAGTTTAGAAGAACTTTCCGCTGAACTAAAAAAATACGCGCCAGACGACGTGTTTATAATTGGTGGCGCAATGTTTTATAAAACTATGCTTCCGTATTGTTCTGAAGTTTTGGTGACCAAAGTTGATGCAGACGGTGGCGCTGAAGTTTTTTATGAAAATTTGGATAACAAGCCGGAATGGTCTTGCATTTCCGAGTCCGAACCGATAGAAACTAACAGTTACAAAATATCGTTTACTATATATCAAAACTCAAGGGTTAAAGAATTTTGATTAAAGCGCAAAGGACGCTAATTTTTAACGTAGCGTTCTTTTTGTTTGGTTTTTTTTACTAAATAATAATAGGAGAAAGTTTATGGCTGGCAAAACGCACGAAATGGATTTAACAACTGGCTCGATTTTTGGCAAACTCATAAGATTTGCTATTCCGCTTATTTTAATGAATATGTTGCAACTTTTATTCAATGCAACGGATATAGCAATTTTGGGTATTTTTGTCAGCGATATGGCTGTTGGCGCTGTTGGCGCAAACACTACGTTAATTCACCTTATAGTCAATTTATTTATCGGGTTTTCTGTTGGAACGAACGTGGTTTTATCTAAATGCGTTGGTTCTGGAAATAAAGAAAAAGCGCGTAAGGTTGTTGGGACTTCCGTTTTAATGAGTTTAATTATCGGCACGGCGCTCGTATTCGTAGGCTTTTTCGGCGCGGAAACTTTTTTAACGTGGATGGGTTGTGACCCTATACTTATTGAAGACGCGACGCTTTATCTAAAAATTTACTTTTTAGGTATGCCTATTATTATGCTCTATAACTTTTTAGCGGCAATAATGCGCGCGGTTGGCGATACCACAAGACCTATGCTCTTTTTGCTAATTGCAGGCGTTGTAAACGTAGGGCTTAACATATTCTTTATATTAGTATTTGATATGACGGTTGACGGCGTTGCTATTGCTACCGTAACTTCTCAAGCGATTTCTGCCGTACTATCTTTGATAGTTATTGTTAGAAGTAAAGGGTACGGGAAATTAAAATTTTCTTGTTTAAGAATATATAAAAAAGAATTTGTTGATATAATTAAAGTCGGGCTTCCTTCGGGGCTTCAAAGCGCAATGTTTTCTATATCCAACGTTTTAATACAGGCAACCGTAAACTCTTTCGGGGCGGCGGCAACTACGGGTAATTCCGTTGCATCACAGTTTGACGCTATAGTATATACGGTGGGTAACTCTTTGGCGCTTGCTTGTATGTCTTTCGTGTCGCAAAACTACGGCGCAGGCAAAATGAATAGGGTAAAAGAAGTTATCATAAAAACTTTTATATTAATTTTCGTTCTTGAACTATCCGTTGGTATAATTGTTATATTATTATGTGACCCGCTTTGCCGTATTATGACTTCTTCGCCCGAAGTTCTGCGTTTTGCTAAAGAAAGGCTCATATTTTTATCAAGCATATATTTCTTTTGTGGTTTTATGGACGCATTATCTTACGCGTTGCGTTCGCTGGGTAAATCAACCACGGCAATGATTATAAGTTTGTGTTGCGTATGTGTGTTTAGGGTATTATGGCTCAATACCGCATATCTGTTAAATCCTACTTTTTTGATGATATTTATTTCATATCCTATAAGTTGGGTGTTAAGTATAATAGTTGATTTTGCAGTTTTAATTCCCACTATGAAAAAGATTAACGTTAAACTGAAAAAAGAACAACTTAAAACTGAAGAACTTGCAGAAACTGCTTAAAAAATTAACCCCGCTTTTAATCAAAAGCGGGGTATTGTTAACTTTTTAATAGCGTTTTTCATAAATTGTTAAATGGAATAAAATTTTTTAATAAGGAGATTTTAATGAATCCGTTTAACGAGAAATCAAGACCTATTGACAAACTTTTTCAAAACTGGCAACAATTATATCCTAACCCTTATAATAAAAGGGAAGTAGACCCTTATACCAAGTGCCGAATAATCTTAATGAACGGCACGGAGTTTGAGGCAAACTGGTTTTCACATCAACTTGCGCGCCATACCACCGATAACGATTTGCGCCGTGAAATCGCTTTAACGCGAGAAGTGGAAAAGCAACAGCAACTTAAAATTTCACTTCTAAAACCGCAAAACGAAAGCATTTTAGAGCATACTATCGGTTACGAGCAATTAGCCGTTGATTTAACCGCAGAACTTGCCAAAAGAGAACTTGACTGCGACGTCAAAAACGCCCTAGACTTTGCGCTTTTAGAAGACTTTGACCATCTTTATAGATACGCAAATTTGCTTGAAATGGAGCAGGGCGTTTACGCTGAATGGTTGGTCGGTAGATATACTGAAATTATGCCGGGAAGACCTACTATAGCGCACCACCGTTATCCAAAAGATAACGTTCGCCGTTCTATTAACGCAAAATCTGCCGATACACAAACCGTGCTTAACACTATGATTATAACGGCGGCGGAACAACAAACAATGAACTATTATATGAACGTTACTAACTTTGCTTGTTCAGATATAGGCAGAAGGCTTTATCAAGAAATCGCGCTGGTTGAAGAAGAACACGTTACGCATTATGAATCGCTTATGGATGCAAGCGCAACTTGGCTTGAAATGCTTTTATGGCACGAATATTGCGAGTGCTATTTATACTGGTCTTGCTATTTAACGGAAATAGACCCGTATGTTAAGAATTTATGGGAAGAAAATCTCTCGTTTGAAATTGCTCATCTTCATAAAGCGGCAGAACTTCTCAAATGTTACGAGGGAAAAGAATGGCAAGAAGTTATTCGTGATGCAGAATTTCCCGCGCCGATTGTTCTTCACGAAAATATCGAATACGTGCGGAAGATTTTAGGGGAAACGGTGCAGTATACGTCTAATCGTGAAAATTACGTACGGGTGAAAGACCTGCCTGAAGACGCAGACTTTTTCCGTTTCCAAGATATAATAAATCCTACTACGGAAATCGTTCCGTCGCATAACGTGATTGAACTTTCTATAAGACGGCGCGGAATAGATTACCGTTATCAAACGGCGCTTAATCCCGTACCCGAACTTAACAACCGCAGGGTTGATAATACGTCCGTCGGCAGAAAGCCAGACGCCGCTCCGTCATCAGATTTTTTCTGTAATAAATAATTTAAAGGGAAGGCATTTGCCTTCCCTTTAAATTTATTCTTTTACAAAGAAACAGTAGTGTTCTGGTGAAAATTCTCCACGGATAAGTTGTGATGCGAAATATTTGTTTGCGTGAAGTAGCGTAGAATTTATTTTCCCGTTACGCCAAACTGCAAACCTAAACGGTTCATCTTTGGTCATACCCATTGTTTTTCTATTAAAAGAAATAGTGTAAATAAATTCGTTTTCAGTTTCCGTAGAATTAAATCGGAATTTCTTTTTCTCAAAGTCAACTTTGTAATACGGTACGGAATGGCTGTTGTTTGGTTGTATTGTAAATTCACCGTTAATTATATCTAAAGGAATTTTAGGGAACATAACGTTGAATTCTGGCTTAATGCGTATAGTATCTTCTTTTGAATTAACCTTTATTTGAATATGGCAACCGTTTTTATCTTCATATACTTTAAGCGCGGTGTTTTTATCTTCAGCGCCGTCAGCGGTATAAAAATAACTCCATTCAGCGCTATTAGCGTCTTTTGCGATAATTTTACGGGTACTGCCTTCGTTTAGTCCGTAATAGAAGGGTAAGGGAAGTTCGTTGTCTTTTAACCTTTTTTCAACTTCAGGGAACTCTGTTAAAAGTAACTCTTTTAACTTTTCAATACGCCATTTAAGTTTTTCAGGGAAAATTTTATAACCGTTTGCTTCCGAATGGTAACCTATTCTTATATCTTTTTCAGAAATAGGTAAAAGCGCGCTACTGCCAGCAATTTCTTCGTGAACTATATTTTTCATTTTTTCTAATAGTTCTATTCCGCCTTGTCGCGTTCCTAAAAGATGGCGTAATTTATAAAATTTTAGCGTGTTAAGTCCGCTTCTAAATATTAAACTAATCGCTGTGGCGTTTCTTTTTTGTTCTTCTCTAACTTCATTATTTTCAGATGGAATTGCTTGCATATATTTTAAACCAATGTTCCAATATTCGCACATTCTTCCAACTAAAATAATCGCTTCGTCAATGGTGTGACCGTTAAGCAAGCATTCACCGATTCTATCTCCGCCAGATTGTTCTGACTTTAACCACGTTCCGGGCATAGGCCAGTCGGCAGGGATAAGGTGTAAAGGTACGCACGGGCTATCTTGCATAGGTCCAACCCACTCAAAAGCAAGGTTGACAGGGAAATTTTTATATCCTTTTTCGAACCACTTCCAAGCGGTAACTGCGTTTTTATAGTCGCTACCAAAATAAGTTTTTGCAAGATGAGTTAAGAAACTTTCTTTTGAACGGTAAAAAGAAGTAAATGAAAGTTCGTGCGCGCTTTTATTCATAAGCGAAGGGTAGTTGCCGAAATACCAACATTGCATAGCGCCTTTTATACCGTTATTGTGCATAAATTTATACTTATCGTAAAGTATTCCGGGAACGGGAACGTAAGGCACGGTAGAAATCTCGTGTGATGAGCAGGCTTGAATTTTGGCAAAAGTGGTAATATTTCTTTTCTTATTTAACCTTGCCGTTCTTCTCATAAGTTTTCCGGGGCCGGGGTAAGAAAGCCAGTAATCGTAAGCAAGCCTTTTTTTGCCGAGTTGAACGGGTGTTCCTAAATCTTCAAAGTTTTGCATTTGAATAACGTTTTTATCCCTTAAACGGCAAGATTCTTTTAAGTCCTTATATAGCGTAGAGCGGTGTTCGTAAGTCCAACTTATAAACTTTGCGTTCGGCGCTACTTCTTTTACGGCGTCGCTAAACATTTTTTCTGTAGCGGCAAGCGCTGCGCCAAGCGAGCCGAATTTTTCTTTGCAACGCGGGCATATAAGCCTACTTGTAGAACTACACGCGGAAAGTGATTCGCCAACGGTAATATTTATTAGCCCCGCAAGGTCGGGCGCTAAAGTGAAAAGTTTAGTGGTCGCTTCTTTTATGTATGCTTGAACTTTAGGCGTAGAAGGGCAAAGCAAGGTAAAATTATCACCGGGCGTGGTTGCGCCTATCATATCGGGGTAGTTCAATATTTCTGGGCTGTAACAGGTAGATGCCGGCTCGGTAACGAATAGGTAAATGCCTATGCCGAACTTTTTGCATTTTTCTATAATTTGATTTAATTTTTTAATTTGAACGTCTTGCTCTTTACCGTATTCGGTAATAATATTGCTTTTAAGCATCTTTTTAAAAGACGAGCCTATCCATAATCCGTTTATGCCGTCGTGAGCAAGTCGGTTAAGGTATTCGTCGGGATAATAGTCAATATCCGAGCATAATTCGTTTACAGAGCCTTCTGCCGACGCGTGACTTGGCGGGGTGAAAAAGCACCGTGAAATTCTAGTATGTATTTGTGTTTTTTTAACTGTTTTGCCTTTGGGTAAAAACGGACCGCTACGCCTTTTCATTTCGTCTTCTATAAAAATAAGCGCGCGCCTAATACCTTCCGTAGCGCTTGCAATGATGGTGCAACCTTCATTCTCTACGTTAAGTATAAAATTTTCCACGTCTCCGCTAATATTTTCGCGTTTTAATTTTATAAACTTGCCGTCTTTTGTTTCGGGGATTTCAGCCGAACGCAAAAATTCCTTAAAATCTGCGTAAGCGTAATCAAGCAAGTTATTTTCGTCAGGAAAATCAAAATATAGTTTTACTTTATTAAAAATAATTTCTTTGCCCGTTGCTTTTCTTAAACCAAAGCCTACGGGCTTTTTATCGTGAACGGGTGCGCATAAAGTAGTAGTGAATAACTTTTCGGGTTGTTTGTCTAAAAACAAGTCAACGTTTTTAATAATTTGCATAATGTCCTCTGATGTCGAATTTTTATTGTGTGTTTTTATTCTCCGTGTTTTTTATCGTTAAAACTATGTGAAATTGTGGATGGCGAACATCCATAATTTTTCTTAAAAAACTTACTAAAATTTTCTGGTGAAGAAAAGTCTAGCGAAGTTGCTATTTGATTTATAGGCATACCTTCACGCAGTAGCGAAAATATGTGTTGAAGTAATAATTTTAACGCATATTTTCTAGGGGTGGTGTTATAGTCGTCTTTAAAAATTTTTAGCAGGTGAGAGTTAGAGTAATTAAATACGGAAGACAAGTTGCTATTTTTATAAACTTCCAAATAATTGTGTTCTATATAGTTTTTAATCTCTCTGCTAATTGAAGAACTCTTTGCGTCGTACTTTTCAAAAATATACGAAACCAGCATTTCAGTTAATTTTCTAGTATAAACCGCATCTGGTTTTTTTATATACATTCTTAAAAGTTTAATCGTATGTTTTAAAAAACTGTCTTCTAAAGTATCTAAATGGATTAACTGCGTCGGCTCGGGGTTTATATAAGCGTGTACGAAGGTAATGCGCAACTCGTCGCTGGCGTCGTAATCTAAAGAAATGGTTTTATTAGGCGGGAAAATATAGAGATGATTTTTTAAGAAAGGATACGTTTTTCCGTCAAAAGTATAAGTACCCGTACCGCTTACAACGTAATAGATTAGCGAATACGGGCGTGATAAATTTATATACGGCCAATACGGACCAACGTTTTCTTCCCAATGCTCAAGAATTAAATCGCAAAACAATTTAAATTTCCTCCGTCGAATTTTTTCAAATATTATACCAAACGATTAGACTTGTCAATACTATAATAAAAATTTACAGGTATTTAATAAAAACGGATATTCAAATAAATACCCTAAAAATGTTAAAATATACAATGTAAAATAATATTTTGAATATTAAATTAAAACTCACGCAAAATATTCGCTTTAACGGTGAAAAAATTCGGGTAATAAAATTTTACATTTATTTGATAAGGATGGATATTCACTTAAAAAACGCATCGTGATATAATAAAAATCGTTAAATAAAGCATTGTAAATCGGCAAGGGTACCCTTGTTTCAATCCGCTACGGATTGAAACAAGCGCTTGTTAGATATAATTTGCTTAAAAAATAAAAAACGTTTAAGGAGAAACAAAATGAAAGGTATCAAACAACTTTTGGCAGTTGCTATGTGCGGTATAATCGCATTTACAACTATGGCTTGCGCGCCCGGTGGCGGAAACGGTGGGGACGATAATTCTGACAAAACCGTTGTAACGATGTACGTTGGCGGTGGCGGTTTTGGTTCAGACACTTATAAAGCGAGCGCGGCTCGTTTCGCGGATACTGTTGCAACAAAACAGTATGAAGAAGGAAAGACAGGCGCGATTATTGACGTTAAAGTTGCGCCGGATGGTGGTAGCATAACTATTGACCAAAGTCTTCTTTCCGAAGGTTATCATATTATTTCAAGTTCAAGTTATTGGAAAACTTTGGAATCTTCTATAACCAGCGGTTACGTTGCTAATCTTGACGATATTATGAGAACGACCATCCCCGGTGAAACAAAAACTATCGCGGATAAGATTAACGCAAATCAACGTTGGTCGTATGGTATTACCGACCAAAATTCTGAAAACGCAGATAAACTTGAATATTATGCGTTCCCGGGCGTTCAATCTTTTGGCGGTCTTACTTATGATAAAGATATGTTTGATAGCAATGCTTTTTATCTCGCTGCGCCTGATGCGCAAGAAGATAAAGTATCAAAGGCATATTGCAGTATTTTAGATGAATTTTATAATTTTACTGCTGATGAAAATTCAAAATCCGTTGGCCCTGACGGTGTAAAGAATACTGAAGACGACGGCTTGCCTTCTTCTCTTTACGAACTAATTGCGTTATGTCAAAGAATAAAGCCGGTAAGCGCTCCTTTTGCTTATACGCAAGCATATCCTTGGTATATAAATTATTTTGCGGACGCGCTTTACGCTTCTCTTTTAGGTAAGAACAACGCTTCTGCTATTAACAATTTCAAAAGTGACGCAATGGAAGTCGTTGTAGGTTTTACTGATGAAAACTTGTTCCCTGGCGCGCCTTCTTTGGGACTTAAAGTTCCTATAACGCAAACCGTTAAAATAGATGAATCTTGTGGATATTACGTTACCCACAGTTTAGAAAAATATTACGTTTACGCTTTCTTTAAACTTATGGAAGACCAAGGTTGGTATAAAGCAACCGGAAGCAAAACTCATACCGAAGTACAAGCAGACTTTATATTTGGTAAAAGAGATTCTAGCCGTAGCGCCGCTATGCTTATAGAATGTTCATACTGGTATAATGAAAGTACTATAAGGGGCAATTTTAGCGACTATCAATTAGGCGCAATTACCGAGGCTGATAAGGAAAGGGAAATCCGTTGGATGTCTTTACCCGTAAACGTAAAAACTACCGTAACCGGTCAAGAAGGTAGCGTAAATACTGGGTTTAATACTGAAAGTACCAAGGGTGAAACTATGGTATTATCTGAATCTGGCGACGGCTTTATGTGCGTAAATAAGAGATTTGAAAACGACCCCGTAGTAATGTCGGTTATAAAAGATTATTTACTTTTCTTATTCTCTGATGCGGAATTATCTAAATTTACCGTTAGCGGTTGTTATCCGTATGCGGTTGAATACTCCGTAAATCCTGCTGATTACGCAGAAGCGGATTCATTTGTTAAGTCTTATATGAAACTTACCGCAAACTCAACCATTGCTTACGCAATAGGTAATAGCGACGTGTATAGAAATAACCGCCTTAGATTCGTGCGTGGTGGTAACAGTGGGTTTTTCGCAACTGCGGATTCTTACGGAATGCCTATAAGAGAAAGCCTTGCTAAAGACGGCGCGTTAAAATGCTTTACAGATAAAATTTTGACTAAAGAAGACTGGAATAAATATTTTGGTAATAATGCAGAAGTATCTTCAGCGGCAAAATATCCTGCAGGGCATGAAAAAGCAGGGCAAGATATAATTTTTGAAGGTTAATATTTAATATAGAGCGGGGCGTTTTACGCTCCGCTTGGATAATTTACAACTAGCAGGTACTATATGGATAATGTTCAAAACTTTGCGGAAAACGCAGAAAACGTAAAAAACAAACGTACGCTTTCCGAAAGAAATAAAAAACTTATATTTTATATAATTATGTTTGCGCCGCTAATTTAGCAAGTTGCGATATTTTACATATACGTCAATATCAGTAATATAGGTTTGGCGTTCAGCAAGTATGATTTTATTGACGGTGTGGGCAACGTAAGCAGTTTTGCGGGCTTTGATAACTTTTCTTTCGTGCTAAATAAATTGTTTTCATCAAGCCTTATAGGTATGTTTAGGGATACTTTTATTATGTATGCCGTTTTGCTATTTGTTGCAATGCCGATAGGAATGTTTTTCTCTTTCTATATTTATAAAAAGTTTATGTTCTCTGAATTTTTCAGGGTGATTTTGTTCCTTCCGCAAGTGTTATCTGCCGTTGCAATGACTACTATATATAAAACTTTAACTAATGATTTAGTTATGATGTACACAGGCATTGACGGTGGACTTTTGGGCGGATACGGAAGCGTGGTAACTATGATTACCATAATATTCTATACGCTTTGGATGGGGTTTGGCGCAAACATACTTTTATATTACGGGGCAATGAGTGGTATAAACGATTCAATCATTGAAGCTTGCCACCTTGACGGTTGCAACGTTATAAAAGAGTTTTTCTATGTGATTTTGCCGTCCATTTATCCTACTATAACAACGTTTATTCTTATAGACATTGCAGGCATATTTACAAACCAAATGAACTTACATACTTTTTACGGACAGAAACCGTTACCAGAAGGGATAAACGGTACAATAGGATATTATTTGGTTAAACAAACGCAACATTCGGATTTTGTTTATTTGGAAAACGGACCATGGTCGTATTCGCAATTATCCGCGCTTGGCGTTTTAATAACTGTAGTTACAGTTCCCGTTTCATTAATCGTTAGAACGTTGATGGAAAAGTTCGGACCGAGCGAAGATTAAGGAGAGCAAGATAATGGAAATAAAAAAGAAAAAACGTCAATTTAAAATAAACGTTTACGCCGTAATAGTTGGCGTACTCTTGGCTCTTTACGCGTTAAGCATATTTTTTGCTTTAGGTTGGGGGTTCATTACTTCGCTAAAGTATAGAACGGACTTTGAAGGTGGCAATTATATGGGCTTACCTAATATGGAACATTGGCATAAAATTGCTGATTTAGTTGGTTCATTAAAGCCCGGTGATGAGTTGTATGAAAGATATTCTAATTTTACTCATTTATTCGGTAATTACGCAAATGCTATAGCGCGCATTTCTGTTCTTGACCATGCTAAATATTATACGGGATTTAATCTTGATATATATGTAGACCGTATGGCTAACGGTTCGTTTTTTGGGATTATAACCAACACCTTACTTTACGTTGGCGGAACTGCGCTTTTTGCTACGTTAGCGCCGTGTATCGCAGGGTATTTATGCGCTAAATTCAAGTTTAAATTTAGCGGAATAGTATGCACTTTCGTTTTGTTCGTTATGGCAATGCCTTTAGTTGGTAACACAACTGCAATGCTTACTTTGTTAAAAAGGTTATCGCTTTACGATACGATATATGGAATGTGGATAACGCATTGTTCGTTTGCGAACTCTTATTTCTTGATTTTCTTGGCGTGCTTTAAGGGGCTTTCAAACACTTATGCCGAAGCGGCTCAAATTGACGGCGCGTCTTACTGGAAAGTTATGTGGCAAATTTACGTTCCGCTTGCATCAAAAATATTCTCTACGATTTTCCTTCTTCAAGTGGTTGCGCAATATAACAATTACACTACTTCAATGTATTATTTGCCAACCTATCCTACTTTAAGTTACGCTATTTGGAAAATCCAGTTTAGTGGCGTGTTTAACAGCAAACCGGAATTACTTGCAACGTCGCTTATGTTATCTTTACCTATGCTTATAATTTTTGTAATATTCAAAAATAAACTTATGGGTAACATTTCACTCGGCGGGGTAAAAGAATAATCTTTTAAGGAGATTTTATGTCTAATTTTAGTAAATCAAACGGCAATAAGAAAATTGTAATGATATTGTCGGTTTTGTTGGCGTTGTGTTTAATGCTAGCGTGCGTGTCTTTTATTAAGACGGGTGACGCAAGGGCAGAAAGCGCCGTTATACCGCAAGAAGTAGTTGCGGACGAATACGTTATAGGCACTTCAGTTTCTTTTCCATCTGAAATTCAGGTGCAATATAAAGGTCAAAATTTTACGGCGAATAAAGGCTATATCGTATATCCAGATGGCTCTGCTGTATACGTTGGCAATTTAGTTTTAAATCAACTTGGCGAATATAAGGTTAATTACTTTTTTGAAACGGAAGGCAGAAAGATTATTGCTAAAAAAACTTTTGAAGTAACCGATAAATTGTATACGCTTTCAACCGATAACGGCAGTATAGTTGCCGTAACTTCTACCGAACAGGTTGGTAAAACTTATACTAAAAGTTCCGATAATATTTTAATCAATAATGAAAGCGGGCTTATCGTAAGGCTTGCAGATAAAAACGTTTTCACTTATGCAAAAAGCATTGACTTAACTAACGTTGGTGAAGACGGGTTATGCGATATAATTTCGCTTGATTATAATTTAAGTAACTTTATTTTAAACGAAAATCCTGATAAAGAGTGGAAACAATATTATCCCGGTGGTGAAACGGCTAAATATTGCGTTATAAGGCTTACTGACAGTTATAACGAATCAAACTTTATTGAATTGTTCTTGCACGCGGATTTTCCCGTAGTAAGCGGGGTAGACCATAGTTTTAATCCCGAATTTGATTTTTTAACTAGTGAAAGTCAAGGTTGTTATAGGGGCATATTTACGGCTGCGGCATCTGGGCAAAAGCGTACGGGTATGATTCCTTGGGGAAACCGTGATGATAGTGCTGAATGGGGCGGATTTAAGAAAATTAACGTCGGCGGTAATTATTACGGTACTTATATTGACAACAGATTTGGTAATCACAGCAGTTTAACTTTAGGGCAATCTTTTACAACCAAACGTGTTCCTTACACTTGGGCTTTTGATTATAAAACAGGTAACGTTTATTTAAAAGCAGGTGAAAGAACTTCTCTTGTAACTGCGCTTTCAAACAGCGATATTTACGGTACTAGCGTATTTAAAGGTTTTTCTAAAGATAAGGTTAAGGTAAGCGTTTATATGAGCGAATATCTTACTGACGGCGAAGGCAGAATTGATATAACTCAAATCGGTAGTGATAGCGGTGACGTTTTAGTTGAAAATTTTGGCAAATGCGGTTTTGTTGACGACGTTGCTGTTCCAGAAATAGAATTTGAAACGCAAATGACCGATTATAACGGTATATACGCGCCTTTAGGGTATGAATATACTTTACCCAAAGCGACTGTTATCGGCGGTGACGCTAAAGGTAATTATAGCGTATCCGTATATGCAAACTACGGTTCGGATATTCAACTTGACGTGCCTATAGTAAACGGAAAAATTAAGATAGAAAAAAATATTCAGTATTCCGTTCTATATACAGCAAGCAATGCTTCTGGTGGCAAGAGTCATAAAGTTATTAACGTAAACGCTGTTCCGTCAGCGCAAAAGCCTATAACCTTAAATGCAGGCTCGTTATTTACCGAAGTTGAAGCCGGCGAAACGATTGAAGTTCCGGAGTTTTCTTTTTCGTCTATAAATAGAAACGACTTGGTTAAAGTAAAAATTAAAGCCGTTCACGAAAAAGAAACTTTAGAAATTGACGCTACTAAAATGACCTTCGTTCCAAGTTATGCGGGGGAATATAAACTTGTTTACGAACTTTCTGATAACGCCTTTTCTATTGTTGAAGAATTTGCGTTTAATTGTAAACCTTCTGAAAATATAGCGTTTGCAGGTAAAGTAACTTTACCTAAATATTTAATAAAAGATGCAACGTATTCGTTTGAAAAGGCTTCGGCTTATTCTTATAAAGAAGGTTACCCCAAGGCGATAGAAGTTAAAGCGTACGTTAGTTTTGACGGTAATGCTTTTGCTGAAATTGCTGATATAAACAAGGTAAAAATTACCGGTAGTTCAACTGCGGTAATTAAATACGTTTGCAGTAGTGGAAGTTTAAGTGAAGAATACGTTTATCCTGAAATAAAAATCGTAGACGTAAACTATTCTAAAACTTTTGATATAAAGGTTAAAAATTACTTTATCCACGACGGCTTTAACGTAAAAGATTTTGATATTGATACCAACCGCAGCCCAGACGTTAAGTTTGAATCTTTAGTAAATAGCGGTAACAATTCTTTGGAATTTATAAACGCAATTGATATATCAAAACTTTCACTTGAATTTAAAATACCAAAAAACAACGCGGAATTTAATGCCGTAAAAGTGCTTTTAACCGATTATTATGATAGTTCAAAAACTATTAGTATGGAATTTACAAACGGCAACCCATATTGCGTAACTAGCATTAACGGTCAAAACACCGTTAGGTCCGTTAAGAATTTCGCAGACGATAACGGAACGAAGAAAATAAATTATAATTCAGACTTAAATAAATTAACGTTTAATGATGAAACTTCTCATCAAATTGATTTAGTTTCGTATTTTTCTTCTAGTTTATGCTATCTAACCATAGAACTTCAAGGTATTTACGGTAACGCTGCGCTAATTGTAAGCGCTCTTAACGGTCAACCTTTCGTGCAAGATTATTCTTATAACACCGATAACGTAAAACCGATTATAAGTTATAAAGACTTTTCTGGTGAATATGCTCTTGGTTCTGTTATTAAAACTAGTATTCCCGTTGTAACTGACGTTTTATCGCCCATTTCTATAAGTGACGTTCATTTTATCGTAAAAAAGGACGATGCGTATCTCGTTAGTAACGACGGCGTTACGCTAGACCAAACTTGTAACGCTTTCAGGGAATATGAAATTACCTTAAACGAACAAGGCAAATATCTTATTGCGTACTCGGCTGTTGACGGCTACGGAAATACTCTTTCTGAATCTTGTTACGTCGTGGTTATTGATAATACCGCGCCGGCAATTAAGTTCGTTAAAGATTACGGGGATAAAGTTACTATATCCGTAAACGAAACTTTAGACGTTGGCGTAAGGGTGTACGACGATTACACGGCTGATGAAGAAATAGTTACCAACGTATTAGTTCAAGATTTGAAGTCAAGCGCGTTTTACACTTATAAAGATTATAAAATTAAATTCGGCTACGTTGGCGAGTTTGAAGTTTACGTAACCGCTAAAGACAAAACTGGAAACTTTAGTTCAGTTAAATTAAAAGTTACCGTTAAAGACTAAAGGGGGGGGTGAGATTATGAAAAATAAAATGCTTAAATCAATAGTATCTTTACTGCTTGCTCTCACTTTGCTTTTTGGGGTAACAGGATGTAATAAAAATGATGGTGATAATGAACAAGGCGCTTTAATAACCAGCGATACCGTAGGTGAATTGAATTCTGATAATAGGGTTTTATATAACGGAACGCATCAAATTTCAGTTACTGATACTGATAAATATTTGGTTAAAGACGGCGCAAGTGATTACGTTGTGGTAATTCCGCAAGGCGCAGGCAGTATTCTTGTAGATGGAAAAAACGACCTTTTGATACTTTTTAAAAAGGCAACGGGCGTATCGCTTGCGGTTAAAACGGACGTGTCCGTTACCGATTTTAATACTTCGCAACGTTATATTTCGCTCGGTAAAACTACTTTAGTTGAACAAGCGGGTATTAGCGATAGTGAATTTTCTAATGAGAAATTAAAAGACCAAGGAATTAGAATTATTACAAAAGAAAACACGGTTTTCCTTTTGGGTGGTAGTGATTTTGGCGTAAATAACGCTGTGTATAAGTTTTTAGAAATTTACTTTAATTTTGATTACTACTATAGGAATTGTATCGATATAGACCAAAACGTAACTAATTGTATCTTAAAAAATATTGACGTTACAGACGTTCCCGATATTGACCATTTCTTCGGCGCAGACCAAGTATATCATTGGGGTAGGGGCGATATTGCGCCACTTGATGCGGTTGCTTTAGGCGCTCAAACTGCTACTGAAGAAATCAATTATATTCACCATAGGGCGGGTAATCACGCGTCTACTAACGAATTGTTTTTACCTTTTCATACCGAATTAGATACTAAAAGCCCTTCTTCAACTATCCATAACGCTTTAGAGTATTTACCAAAAGGTTCAGTAAGCGCAGATTGCCATTCTCAAGGCGCGCAACTTTGTTATACGGCTCACGGAAACCCCGTTGCTCTTGAAGAAATGCTCTCTAAATGCGCGGAAAAAATTATTTTTACGTTAAAAAATTATACTCCCGAAAGGTATCCGTATAAAAATTACGTTACTTTTACAATGGAAGATAATTCAGATATTTGCAGTTGTGATACTTGTAGAGCCGAATATGCGCAAATAGGGTATTCAGGCAATCTCATTAGATTTGCAAACAAACTTGCGGAAAGGGTTGACCAATGGTTAGAAGCCCAAAAACCAGAAAATGCTGAATTTCATTATGCTTATCGTGAAAACTTTAAGATATTAATTTACGGTTATAATGCTTATACAGACCCACCCGTTGATGATAACGGTAATCCTTTAAGTAATGATTTAATCTGTCATAAACGCCTTGGCGTATGGCACGTTAGTAGTCGTGGCGTAAGCGCTCATGCAGACGTTTACGATGCAAAATGGCCGGGCGCATTAAAGCAAGTTAACGGATGGAAAACCATTACTCAAAACTCATTTTTATGGTTCTGGCATAACAGCGGAAACGTAGTAAATAACGGGTATTTTTCCGATGGTTTTACAATTTACAGCAATAACTTCTTTGAACTTATGGCTTACGGCGGTTACGATTATATTTATGCCGCGCACTTCCTTAACGGTGGTAGCGAACTTACTGCTTGGCAAAATTTACTAGTTTACGTTCAAAACAAGTTGAGATGGGATTGTCACGCGGATATTGACACTTACGTTAAAAAGTATATGAAGGCAATGTTCAAAGATGGCGCAGACGCTATGTATGACTTGCTACAAAGTGAAAGATTATATTACGCAAATCTAGTTGTAAACGCAACGGAGAATAACAACTGGGGTAGAGAAATGGCTTCTGAAAGTAATTATCCTTACGTTGTGTTAAACGGTTGGGTTGGTCTTTGTGACGCCGCAATAGATGCAATAGACACGTTAAAAGAAATTGACGCAAATCTTTATAAAGTAGTGCGCCAAAGAATTGATACTGAAGCCGCGGCGCATATTTTTAGAATAATAAATTTATACGGAAATAAAACGGCAAAGCCGTTCAGCAAAATTCAACTTGCTGCTTATAAAGAAAGACTTCGTTCTATCGGTGAACTTTCACCCGGCTTAAAAATAGGCGGAGTTGCGCTTACTGATATTGTTTAAGGGGGCAATAATGAAGAAAATTTATAGAATTTTAGTTGCAATGCTCGCCTTTATAATGGCAATAAGTTTTAGCGCGTTCATTTTGGGCTGTTCTTGCTCGGATAAAAATTCGTCTGACGAGAACGTGGTTATACTTAATCAATCGCAAATTAACTTACTTATCGGTGATAAAACAACGGTTAAAGTAACTAACGCTTATAAATTTGATGCAATAACTTGGTCGTCTGATAATGAAAACGTCGCAAAAGTTGACCAAAACGGCGTTATTGAAGGTTATAGCGTAGGTACTACGAAAATAAAAGCAACGGCGGCGGATAATACTGCCGAATGTACCGTTACCGTAAGTCTTGGTAACACTTTACCGCAAATAATGCTAGAGAATGAACGTTCGGTTTATAATATCGGCAAAAGCACCACGACTTTACCGTTTAACACTTTCGTAAGATTTAATGAAAAAACTTTCTATGATGCAACCGTTGAATATTCTTCTTCTAATACGGAAGTTATTCAAGTTGCAAGTGATAACCGCAGTTTTACAGTTGTAGGTAGCGGGCAGGCGGAAATTTCAATTAGCGCAACTTGGCGTGGGCTTGATTTTGATGACGTGCCGTCGCTTTATAAAACAGTTACGGTAAACGTTGTTGACGAATTATATTTCTATATAAATAATCGTCAGTATTATAATATTGAACTTTACACGGTCAATAGTTTTGAAGGCAAAACGTATGATAGTCAAATGCCTTTTAGCGTAACTGCCGAATATAACGGCGTAATGAGTAGCGAAGTTACCGTTAAGTTGCCAGAAATTTTAAAAACTGAAGGCGGTAATATCGTAGCCGATAGTTACGGTGAAGGCAAAATTTTAATGACGTTCGTAGCGGACGGAAAAACTTTTGATTACGCAATAAACGTTACCGTATCTCGTCCAAGAGAAACTTATAAAAAACAAATAAAATACTTCTCCTCTCATATCGGAACGTTTAAAGATGAAGAAAGTGATTTTGAAGATAAGTCTTTAATTAAAGAAATTTTTGGAACGACTGACGTTTCAGGGCTTAAAGCGTATCAAAGCAATAAAGAACTTACTATAGAAGACGGAAAGATTTTTGATTTAACCCTCGCTGAAAACGATAAGTATAATAGCGTTATTCGTTTGGAAACAGACAAGGTTATTTATGACGTAAATTTAACCGTTTACTCACTAGTAATACAATCTGCTAAAGACCTTGAAAATTTTAGTTTGAAAATCTTAAATAGTGATAATGCTTTAACACCCGGTTATGACGAAACGGAAGTTACCGCTATTGACGGATATTGTGAACTTATCTCTAATATTGATGCTGAAGGCGTAAAGATAGAGCACCCAGCGTTAAACGCTTCTTATAATTTTGTAAACGCTGCCGGCGCTACCGTTTCAGTAAACGTTGCCCCGAACAGATATAACGTAGAGGGCGGTTTAAGAAAGTTCGGTTTCTTGGGTGTATTTAACGGTAACGGTCATACCATTTCAAACCTTGACTGTTCTGTTGAAGACGGTCAAAAAGGTGGCGGACTGTTTGGTTATATTTTAGGTGGCGCAACGGTTAAAGACGTAGCGTTTACAAATATCAATATAACAAACTCGTCAGGGATAACTTACGGCGCGCACGTGCCTATTCCTTTGGTAGGGGGAACGGACTCTTTAGGTCTTAAATTAGCGCATACCTTATTTAAAGATATTTACGTTGAGATATCTGATAATACCGTTAATCCGCAAGGCGCTATTATGAAAACCGTTTATAACACTTGGAACGGCGTGTATGATTTTATTAACGTTATCGTAGACGCAACGGGTGTAACTATTGACGGAAGTACGGCTGGCGGAATTTTAACAAGTGACGGAACTATGCTTTATAAAGCGGCGTATAAGAATAGAAAGAACGTTTTCGTTATATCGGATAATTATCCTATAAGTAAGAACGCGTCCTTTACCGTATATGGTGAAAACGAGGCGAACGGCGCAAAACTTGATGAACTTGTTGACGGTAAAGCGTATTCAACAGGTGTTAAACGCTATAATTCATACGCAGATATGGCTGCTGATGAAAATTCTTATTCTGATTTTAGCAGTTCTTGGAGTATATCTGATTATCCTATTTTCAAATCTTCGTTTGAAGTATTGCCAGAATATGACGGTGAATATATTTACGATTCTAAAATTATAGTAAATTCCGCATCTACAGCAAAACCTTTAATACTTATTGAAGTTTCGTCTGGCAAAACGATAAACGCACAGTTTACTGATTATGATGATGAAAAAATTATCGTTGAAAACGGCTCTATAAAACTTGCAAAAGAAGTTTCCGCAGAAGAAACAACCAGCCTTACTTTAAATTACGAACACAAAGGCAAGGCTAAAAGTATGGTTTTAACGGTAAGAATGCTACCTTCTAATATTTTAATAGAAGACCAAATAGTTATGTCTGCTTACGACGGTAAACTGTCGATAGATAATTATTTTGAAAAAGGCGAAAAAATCAAATCAGTTTCACAAGTTGTAGGTACTGATGAAATCGCTCTTACCGTAACTGAAGACGGATTAGTTAAAGGTGTTTTGGTAAAAATCAAACCTGATTATAGCGACGTTGATAATATCGCGTTAAAAGTTACCACAAACGTAACAACGTATAACTTTACGGCAATAAAAGCGTATTCGCATATTATAAGTAAGCCAAGTGACCTAAAAGTGTTTGAACGCCTTGAAGGCGCAGGCAGAACAACAGGTTATTATATACTTGCAAACAATATAAAAATGGAAGGCGCAACGCTTAATCACGTGGAAATTAAAATGGCTGATATTGGTGACACTACTAACGTTTTCCAAGGTGTTTTTGACGGTCAAGGGTATTCTATAATAGGCTTTAAGCCCGGTATAGGTGGCTTGTTTAACTCTATATATTCCGATACCGAAGAAAACGGTGGTAAGAGTATTATAAGAAACGTTGGGTTCGTTGGCGTTCAGTCTGAAGCGGAAAAGGACTTTACCATTTTAGGTGAATACGTCAACTCTGCAAAAGAAGGCGTTCAAGTGGAAATAACAAACGTTCACGTTGAAATAGAAAATACTTATTTAAGCAAATTCAATCCTACGTCTAATTATCGCGGTATTTTTAAAAGTAATTCTGCCGAAAAATCAAATATATTCAACAACTTTAAGATGACAAACGTTTACGTGGAAATTCTTAATGAAGAATATACTGAAATTGTTTCCGGAAGTTACGGCACAGTTTTATCGCGTGACCATTTAATAGTGAACAGCACTATAACTTCACGCTCGGCAAGATTTTCTAACGTTGTATCCATAAGTAAAGCAAATCCGCTCGTTTACCGCCAGTTTGACGAAGATGACAAACTTGCAACTGAATGGGGAATATATATGTATTTCGTATATTCTGAAAATGACGTTGGTAAAAACGGTTTAACTTATAGGGAAAATCATGACGACACTCTTGATGAGTTGATTAAACCGCATAATCCCATAGCGGATAATAAAGAAATAATTGGTTGTTACGTTTATAACAACGTTTATAGATACGATACTGCAACGGATGTAACTAACGCTAAAAAAGACGGCTTTATCGCTACTGGGCTTTGGGAAATAAGCAAGGGTGTGTTAAAGTGGAAAACTGCGCCGTATAAAGCAGATGCAAGTAGCGAGGATAATAACTTTAATCCCGGCTGGCTAGGCGCAAATTAAGTTAAAAAGTCCTTACTGTTACCTTAAGTAAGGCGAAAATATATATTTTAGGAGGTAAAGGTAATGAAGCACAAATACGATAAACCTTCGGTTGAAATTATTGAGGTTTGTCAAACTGACGTTCTGTCGAGTTCGGGGGGGATAGAAAATTTTGAAAAAAATTGGCTACCCACTTTGGATGAGTAAGGCGTTAATGGAAACGGAGGTAAAAAAATGAAAAAGTCAATTAACAAAATACTTTCGGCAATACTTGTATTCGCAGCGGCGTTATGTTTCATATTAGCAGTTGCAATTAGAGTGCCGACTGTAAAAGCAAGCGCTACCGCATTCGACATTAAACCTAGCGCTGAAATTTATCAAGGTACGCCTAATAATGACGATACGGGTATTCGTTTTACGGCTCAAATGGACCAGCAGGCATATAACGATATTATATCTTCTGCAAACGGCAGTACTGTTTTCTTTGGTATTCAACTTTCTGTAAATGGAAATTCCCCGTTAAATATTTGCTATACGGCAAGTGATATAACAGGGCAAAAAGGCTTTAATAAAGTAACGTTTGAAACCGAAAAAGCAGATGAAATATACTCTTATACTGCTACCATTAAGTATGACGTGGAAATATTAACTAGGGAGTTAGCCCTTGATAAAAATTATTTTTCCGGTTATGATGAAAGTAAATCTGAAGAAGATAATATCGCAGCGTTTAAGGAAAGCGGATTACTTGAAAAGTATCTTCAGGCTGCTTATAAATCCGAAATAACCGCGGTAGCGTATTATCAAGTAGGAACAACCGAAGCATCTCTTAATGAAGGACCTAATACGCTTACCCGTTCTATGTGGGGTGTAGGTAGTAATACTTACGCGCAAGCCGATAAAAATGACGATAGCCTTTTTGACGAAAACGGCGAATTCTTATTAGTTGGAAAATACTTCACGTCAGCAACTGATGCTGAAAACGTTGAAATTGACGAATACGGCACTATTACTGGTTACGAAGTTCAAGCAACTGATAAAGTTTACTTAAATGCAGTTCCCGTTACCGTTACGAATAACAAACTTACTGATACTACCGCGCTTGAAGGTTTAATCGAAGGCGATATCTTACCTATTTGCGTAGTTACTGCGGAAAACGCGCTTATAAATCTTAACGCTAAATTCGATATGCTTGCTGAACTTATCACTACTGAAGCAGTTTATGATGCTACGGCGCAAAAGATTTATTATGAAACTGAAAGCGGACCTGTTAGTATAGATGCAACCAACGCTTTATACGTTGATGGTGAAACGGAATACACAATCGTTAAAAATCAATATTTGTTTAATAAAAAAGATGCAATCACATTTAGAACAGATGCTCACCATATCGACGATATGAATTACTTAAATGCAGATTTAATGGTGGAAGGTTTAAGCGACCCGCTTCAAGTAGCAATCGCTTATGACGTTGCAACGGCAAATTACACGGGTGTTACTATTAAAGTTAAAAACGCTGAAGGCAACGTTGCGTTCTCGTTTACCGACGTAGTGCTTGCAACGGCAGTTATTGATACTGGCGCTGAATTAAAAGAAATCTTTAATAAAGCAGATACTAAAGTAAGTTATAATATTCCATACGTAGGTAATATCGCTAAAGGTGTGTTTATGCTTATGGATGATATTGACGCTAAAGCAACTGGTTTTACTTTCACCAACTCTTACTTTAACTTCTTTGACGGTTTGTTAGATGGCCGTGGACATAATATAATAAATCTTGACGTAAGCAGTACTGATAAGCCCGGTAACGGTTTGTTTAGTGCTATAAGTTCTGGTTCACTAATCCAAAATATAGGGTTTGTTGATGTAGTTGCTAATAACGGTTCTGTATTCCAAGGCAACTTGGCAGAATCACACTCAAATTCGCAATGGTTGCAAACTTACGGAATACATTGGGGATATAACTATAGTGATAAAGTAGCGCAAAATAGCGGAAGGGGTTTCCCTGAATATCGTGCGCAGTTGGGTATTCCTACAAGTGATATTACGTCTTTAATGAGTGAATACTTATCCAATGTTTATAGAGCAGGTAATGGTCAAGGTGGTGCAGTATATTCAAACGTATTTGTTAGGGTTGCTCCTACAACGACTCAATTTAGAGGCGTAATTTCTAGAAATATGGTAAACAGTAAAAACCAAGTTCGTGCATATAATCTTGTAATTGAATATCAACCTAGTGATGCAATTTTAGAAACTTACGGCAATTACACTCAAAGTGGTTACGGCGTATTATTTGGCGGTGCGTATACTTTGACTACCACAGAAACTATTGAAAACGGGGATACTACCACTAAAACATGGTTTACTCCTGGTGGCGTAGATATTTATCTGGACTATAATAATGTAATAGGCTCGTTGAACTACATTCAATCGTGTTTAAGGGCTAATGGTTATAGAACAAAAGTTTACGTTATTTCAAAAATGGGTTTAGTTTCTTGTGTTAGCGGTCAAATTTTAGATACTAACGATACTACTGACGCTACAAATCTATATAAGTTCTTTACTCAAAAAGACTCTGCAGGCGCGGAAAGTGGGCATATTGAAACTTATGCTAAATACGAAGATATCGCTGCTGTTGGCAGAAACTTATATAATACTAACAGTTTTATGGGAGATACCGTTTCTTTCTATAAATTCTGGAATTTCTCTAACAACTATGATAAACCCGGTTATATGAGTTGGAAAAATTTGCCTACAGAACAAGCATAATTTAACAAATTAAACTTTTAAGCCCCTGCTTTTTGGTAGGGGCTTAAAGTGAAATACTTGATTTTATGGAGCGATTATGAAAGATTATGAAATGAAGTTTCCAAAAGGCTTTTTATTCGGTACGGCAACCGCCGCTTATCAAATAGAAGGCGCTTGGAACGAAGATGGAAAAGGCGAAAGCATTTGGGATAGGCACGTTCACGACGCTAACGGTAAAGTTTCAAGAAACGAAAACGCAGACGTAGCGCTTGACCATTATCATAGATATAAATCTGATTTTGATATCTTAAAAGAAATAGGCACTAACGCTTATAGATTTTCACTTGCTTGGACAAGAATTTTACCTGAAGGAACGGGCAAAATCAACCAAAAGGGAATTGATTATTATAACGACGTTATAAACTCTCTTTTAGAGCGTGGAATAACGCCTGTGGTAACTTTATTCCATTGGGATTTACCCGCTGCGTTGCAAGAAAAAGGCGGTTGGGCTAACCCTGAATGTGTAAAGTGGTTTAAAGATTACGCAGACGTTTGTTTTAAAAATTTCGGTGATAGGGTTAAGTATTGGATAACCTTAAACGAAACTTACGCGTTTACTTTTTTTGCTTACGGCGCTGGGTTTAACCCGCCGTGTATACGTGACTTTAAGATGGCAATAAAGGCTGCGCACAACGCGCTTGTGGCGCACGGAACTGTTGTTAAACATTATCACGGCTTAAATTTGGGTGGCAAAATAGGTTTGGCGCTTGATTTAGTACCAAAGTTACCTATTTCTGATGACCCCAAAGATATTGAAGCGGCAGAAATTGCAAACGGAACGACTCACTTCTTCTTTTACGAAGCGTTAATTCACGGCAGATATCCTAAAAAGATGGTTGAAGTTTGCACGGCAAAAAATCTTATGCCCGAAATAAATCCTGAAGATTTTAAAATTATTACTGAAAAGTGTGACTTTTTAGGCGTTAATTTTTATTATACTCAAGCGGCAAAATACGTTAAAGGCGCAGGCAGGTTTGATTATGAAATTACTTCGCGCGGTTTACCGCTTACTATGGGGGACTGGGAACTCGACCCGGACGGATTTTTTGTATTGCTCAAAAAACTTCAAGAAGATACGAACGGTGAAATTCCTATAATAATTACCGAAAACGGATTTAGCCCTGCGGATAGAAGACCTAAAGAGCAAGAACTTGAAGATGATAACCGAATTAAATACCTTGCTTTGCATTTAGGCGTTGTAAATAAAGCAATTAAAGAAGGCATTGATATTCGCGGTTATATGCTTTGGAGCGCTTTTGATAATTTTGAATGGAACTGTGGTTTTGGACCGCGTTTCGGAATAGTTCACGTTGATTACGATACTTTAGAAAGGACTAGGAAAAAGAGTTCTTACTGGTATCAAAATTTAATTGAATATCAAAATAAATAATAAAAAACGGTTTGTTAAGTTTAACAAACCGTTTTTTTGTTTAATTTTCTAAATTCTTTAGGTGAAACGCCCGTGTGTTTTTTGAAAAATCTTGTAAAATAATGGATGCTTTCAAAATTTAAGTCTTCGGCAATTTCAGTTAGCGTTTTATCAGTAGATAATATTTTATCTTTTGCTTTTGCAAGTTTTTTATCGTTTGCGTATTCCGTTATGGTTTTTCCCGTGTTCAATTTAAAAACTTTACATAGGGTAGAGCGGTTGGTTCTAAAAATAAAAGCAAGTTCGTCAAGCGTGATTTTTTCTTTATAATTGTCTTCTATATAAGATATAATTTCACTGGCGTTCACTTTATCAGCGCCCACCGCTTCTTCAGTTAGAGCGTTATCGATAAA
Source organism: Clostridia bacterium (assembly GCA_017505675.1). Lineage (GTDB taxonomy): Bacteria > Bacillota > Clostridia > Christensenellales > Borkfalkiaceae > UBA1259. Next base: position 1,609 of record JAFVOV010000037.1, on the reverse strand, counting down.
TTTTCTAGTTAAACTTATAAGAAAATATTCTAAAAGATTTTTAAGCATTTGTTCTGCGCCGTAAGGCGGATGCTTTTTCTTTTTCATATCGTATTTTGGCACGTCGTAAGGCGGGGCAAACACGTTGCGCCCTTCTTTAACTATTTCCGCAAGTTTTTTAACGTCTTGGTCGTCAAGCGTTGCAGGCGCGCCGGAAAAAGAATCAATATCGCCACCTTCGCACGTAAACCCTATGATAATAACGGTTGGCGCTGTGCCTTCAACCGTTTTAAGTGAGTGCGTTTCGTCAGGGCGGTGAATTAGTAAGGTGTTTTTTTCTAAAATCCCAGAAAAGTTGTCGCTGGTAATGGCAAGCCTTCCGCTTGAAACGAATACTAATTCTCTAAAAGGGTGGCTATCGTGCGTGGTGTAATAGTTTTCAGGGAATTCAAAAAAATGTAGGTTTGCAATACCCGTAACTTTAATCTCGTCATCAAGTTGTTTCAAAACGTATTTCATACTTAAATTATAGCCTTAAAAAAAGCGTTTGTCAATAAATAAATTTACGAAAGTGCAAAATTTATTTACGGTTTTGTAAAGACAAATTTGTCTTGGCGTTATATAATAAATAAAAAACAAATAATAAGGAGAAAATTATGCAAAGAATTTGTATCCCTGATTATGAATATCAGGAAAGAATCGCAAAAGCAGCGAAACTCGTTGCGGCAAAAGGGCTTGACGCTATGCTCGTTGTATCTACTGAAAGTGACTATGCTAACGCAAGATACTTCTCTGGTTTCTGGCCTTTATTTGAAAGAGCGGGCGTTTTAATCGGCGCTAGCGGTAAAGCAGTTCTTCTCGTTGGACCTGAATCTGCTATATTCGCAAAAGACTTCGGTAAAATCGATAAGGTTATGGTACTTAAGGAATTCAGAGAATCTGCTGACCCTGCATATCCCGAACTCGTTCCCGATACTTTCAAGATGGCATTCGATTACGTTGGCGCTACCGGTGAAAATCTTAAAATCGGTCTCGGCAGTTACGTTGAATGCACTCTTCCCATTATGGAAGGCTTAAAAGATACTTTCCCGAAAGCAGAAATTTCTATCTGTAGCGATATTATGGTTGCGCTCCGTTCGATTAAGTCTGAAAATGAACTTGCTTGTATCAGAGAAGGTTTCAGAATCGTTGAACTTGCTACCGACGAAGTTGTTAAGGCTTTAAAACCGGGTGTTACCGAACTTCAAATGGTTGGTGTTGCTCAAAGAGTTATTTATGAAAACGGCGCAGAATACGAAGGTCTTCCTATGTACGTATTCAGTGAATCTTCAACCCGTCACGCAATCAGCCGTTCAACCTATAAGGTAATCGGCAAGAACGATATCGTTCAACTTAACCTTTCTGCAAAAATCGACGGTTATTCACCTGCAATCGGTCTTCCCGTATTTATGGGCAAAGCTGAAGGCGAAAAGAAAGAAATCGTTGAATTCTGCTTGAAGATGCACAACTGGACTACTGAAAACCTCAAAGCAGGTATCAAGGCAGACGTTGTACCCAAACAGTTCTTGCAAATGTTCAAAGACGCAGGTCTTGAAAAGAACTACGTATACGGACCTTGCCACGGTACAGG
>JAFVOV010000036.1 GCA_017505675.1 Clostridia bacterium | reverse complement strand
GAAGTAGTCCATTCCGTCACGGGGGGACGCTGCCATGGTAACGTTAACCATAACTGCTGTTTCACCACATCTGATGACGCAAGAGCCGTTAGTCTGTTCAGCATATTTGCCGGTTTCTACTATAACTTCTCTGCCACCGACGGTGGTTTTAAATTCTCTAAAAGTTTCTGTCATTGTTCTCTCCTATTACAACTCTAATATTTTTTTGAAACGGAAACGCACCCGCGCCCCGCAATTTTACCTAATTTAATAAAGAAAAATCGGGCGACAAAAAATTATGCCGCCCCGACCCATTACTTTCTCAATTCCAAATCCGCGATAATCTTTCTGTATCTTTCGATGTCGATTTCTTGTAAGTACTTCAAAAGAGAACGTCTTTCACCGACCATTTTCATAAGTCCGCGTCTACTGTGATTATCGTGCTTATTAATCGAAAGATGCGCGTTTAAGTGATTGATTCTTTCGGTGAGAAGTGCGATTTGAACTTCTGCCGAACCGGTGTCGCCTTCATGACGACCAAACTTTGCTATAATTTCTGCCTTTTTTGCCTTTTCCATATTCTTTTAACCTCCTATAATTTATGGAATAATTCGCTTTACACAAAGTAAGGGGTGGAGAACCCACCAAACCTTGCATAAAGTATCAAGCCTAATTAGTATACCAAAATTTAATGCGTTTGTAAACTGTTTTTATGGTTTTAACTCTATTTTTAACCAAATTTTAGTTAAATTTGAATATTTTTCTTACTATAACGTAAACCGCCTTACAGAACTTACATATGAATTTATTATCCGACCCTGCAAGTCCAACGAATTTTCTGCGACATTTTTTATAAGTTATGGGGTCTTTTGCTTTCAAACCTTCCCACATTTCGCGCTTTTTAGAAAAACTTTCTTTGGTGTTTATCTTTATAAGATAAATACTGTTTATCGTCATCAAAATTGAAATGTGCGACAATATATATTTATAAAGTTTTGGTGAAGTTTTACTAATAGCGTTAATATCACAGTCTTCAATAAGAATTTTAGTTACCCTTATATGCTGGTCGATACGTTTCATAATAACTTCTTCATTTACCGACTGATCCGCCCTACCGATAAAATATCTATAAAAATAAACGTCTAGATAATAAAACGTTTTAACCGCAAGTAAAGGCTTACAAATAAAAATATTATCAACGTAAAAAGTATGTTTGGGCAGTTCTAAATTCATATCTTTAAGCAATGCGGTTTTATAAGTTAAACTGTGCATTGCAACGAATTTCCCAACTGCAAAAGGTTTACTTTCTTCAAAATTAAAAAGTCTACCAACGGGGAACTCTTTACGATAGTTAACGAATTTTTGAGTGTTGTCTTCAACGTGTTCGTAAACGTAATTACTAATAATCGCGTCGGGGCTTTCTTCTTCGCTGAAACCACGGATTAAATTCATCATTTCATTAAGCGCTTTTTCGTCAACCCAGTCGTCAGAGTCAACCACTTTAAAATATTTACCCGTAGCGTTTTTAAGTCCAAAATTAACAGCGTCGCCATGTCCGCCGTTTTCTTTATGAACAGCCTTTATAATATTTGGGTATTCCGAAGCGT
>JAFVOV010000003.1 GCA_017505675.1 Clostridia bacterium | reverse complement strand
TATTAGCTACAAAAGCTTTAATAGTTCAATTTAGAACTTTAACCGCTACAATGCTTGCAAACCCATGGACATGGGTAGCGGTAGCGATAGCGGGCGTAGTTGGTGCGGTCGTACATTTAAAAAATGAATCAGAAAAGACCGCGGCTATTATAGAGGATTTAAACAATAAGGAAGCCGACCAGGTTAGAACACTTAGCGACGCTATAACTACTATTAAAGAGTTATCGGGCGCAGAGAATCTAAACTATGAAGAAAAGCAAAAATTAACAAACGCTTTAGCTTTACTTACTGAAAAATACCCGAAATATGCCGACCAATTACGCGAAGAATTAGCTTTAAAAGGCGAAATTAACAAGGCGACCGCCGAACAAATAGCGAACGAATTAACATTACAAAAGGTTAAAGAGTTAGAAAAACGCAAGAAAAAAGTAGAAAAAGTTATTAACGCGCGCGGCAATTATGCAACTTTTGAAAGCATGGACGGTACTACCGGCTTTGCTTTTGAAGACGACTATACTAAGCAATATAACGAAATACAAAAACAAATTTATAACGCTTTGGATTCAAAACAAAGCATAGTAAACACTTTAACCGGCGTTGATAGTTCTACACCGACAAAAGGCGGTAAAAAGAAAACAACCGGGGGAATGACTAAAGCCGATAAAACCGCCGCAGAAAAGGCGCAAAAAGAAGCTTTAGCCCTTAAACTTGCTCAACTAGACGCGGAATTATTATTAGTTAAAAATAATGCGGAAGAAGCGCATAAAATCGAATTGCAGAAAATACAAGCTAGATTAAATGCAGAAAAAAAAGGCACTTCGGCATATCAAACAATATTAAACGACCGTACAAAACTAGAGCAACAATACAACGAACAGGCTATACAACTAGAAATAGACCGCTATAACCGTAAAGCGGAATTGGAACAAATACAACTAGAGCAACAAAAAAGCGCTTTAGAAGCCGAAAACGAAGCCGGCGGAATTTCTAGTAGCGATTATTATAAAAAACTTCAAGAATTAGAAGACCAAAAATATAATATAGCTTTAGCCGGTTTGCAAAAACAAGAAGAATTATATAAAGAAGACTTAGCTAAACTTGAACAAATAAACCATGAAAAACTAATACTAACCGCTAATTATGAAGTAGCTAAACAAGAATTAGTAACGGAATCTTTAGAAGCGGAGAATGAACGCTGGAAAAATGTATTAGAACACTTGGGCGAATCTTTCCAAGATTCTTTAGGCGAGTTTTTCCAAGGCAACCAAACATTAAAAGAAAGCTTTATAAATATCTTTGGCGATATTAAAGCAGCTTTTGCCCGAATGATAGCGGAAATGCTTGTAGAACAAGCAAAATTAACTATGATGAAAGGATTAACAAACCTTGCGGGCGCGGGCGGTTGGGTTGGAACGGCGGCAAACTTTATAAAAGGCTTCTTTGCCGACGGTGGTATAGTGCCGGGAAGTTATAACCAAGCCATACCGATAGTAGCCCATGGGTCGGAAATGGTTTTAAATCCATTGCAACAAAAAAACCTTTGGAATATGATAGCGGGCGCAACAAATACGCAAGCTAATACACAAACGCAAGGGCAAGGCGGGCAAAGTGTTATAGTTAATAACATAACGCCGGTTTTTCAAAGCTTAGACCCGGCGCAAGGGCAAAAAATGTTTGCAGATTGGATGAAACAAAGCGGCGTACCTATCGTTAAAGATAGTATAAAAAATAATAATCATCAAATGCGCGATATGATTAAAGGCGTCTAGTAATGTCTTTATTTCCGTTTGCGTCATAAAATTGGTTATTTATCCAATGCCCGATTAGTTTTTTATTTTTATCAAATAAAAAAGATTCTTGGCTAGATACGACAAGGTTAATATTTAATAATTTGCCCTGCGTATCATACGCCAAGGTTTTATACGGGTAAGACCCGCTAAAAGTATTAACTTCATATTTAAGAAGTTTGCCGCTTGGCGAATAATAATATTTTTTGCTTGGGTCTTGGTCATATTGAACACCATAAAAGGATAATTTATTATTTTCGTAGAACGGCACGACCTTACGCGCTACGGCTTCGCTAATTCTTCCGTTAATATAGCCGATACTAGAAAAATAAAATCTATCGTTTATATTTGCGCTAAATTCTTCTTTTGAGATTTTAAC
>JAFVOV010000035.1 GCA_017505675.1 Clostridia bacterium | reverse complement strand
GTATCTAGGTTAAACACTTCGTCGTCTAAAAATTCAATTACAGACATTTTAAATCCCCTTGCCAACTTAAATATAGTGGTAAAAGTAACCGTTTTATTTTGTCCGTTTAAAATTCTATCCATAGCGCCGTGCACTATACCAGAATCTTGTTCTAAACGATATTGAGTAATTTTATTTTTGCGCATAAGGTTTACTACCCTACTCGCAACCGCGTCGTTAATTGTCATATTCTACCACAAATTCGGGAAAACAACGCTTATAAAACCGTACGCCCAGAATATTAGTAATAATACGGGCAAAATAAATTTGCAATATACTTTTAACTTTGACGGAAGTTTTAATCCTTTACCCGTATTTGCTTCGGTAAGGAATTGATTCCAACCCCAAGCCTTTTTATCCATAGTACAGAATAAAACGTAAATGAGTGAACCTATCGGCAATATATTGTTGCTAACTATAAAGTCTTCTAAATCCATTATACCCGTATCTGCGCCAAACGGCGTAAAGCCAGAAAGAACGTTAAAGCCAAGTATGCACGGTAAAACGAGCACTAACAAAAGCGCCACGTTTATTAAACAAGATTTTTTTCTTGACCAACCCCATTTATCCATACCGAACGCTATTATGTTTTCAAACACGGCGGTAACGGTTGACATAGCCGCAAAAATCATAAACAAAAAGAAGAACGCGCCAAGCACTTGACCGCCCGGTATATTTGCAAAAATATTCGGTAAGGTTTGGAAGATTAGCCCCGGACCACCCGTTACCGCGCCGTCAACTTTATAAACGAAAGTTGCAGGTATAACTATAAGCCCTGCTATAAACGCAACGCCCGTATCAAGCGCCGCGATAGACACGGTTTCACCGAAAAGACTTCTGTCTTTTTTAATGTAACTGCCGAATATTGCCATTGAACCCATACCGATAGAAAGGGTGAAAAACGCCTGACCTAAAGCGGCAAAAATAACTTCACCTAAAATAACGTTATTATCTGCGTCGTAAATAATATTATGGAAGTTAGGAACAAGGTAATATCTTAATCCTTCGTCTGCGCCCGGTAGCGTGCAGACGTATATTGCTAGCGCCACTATTATTACAAGAAGGCAGAGCATCATAATTTTGTTTATTTTTTCTACGCCTTTTTTTAGACCTAAAGAACAAATAAACATACCAAGAATAACAACGCCCGCCGTAACGCCGATTAAAAGCCACGGGGAAGATAACATTCCGCCGAACTGCGCGAAAACTTCAGTCGCTGTTTGTCCGTTAAAATTACCAAGTAGCGTTTTAAATAGATATATAAACATCCAACTGGTAACTACGGTGTAGAACATCATTAAAAGGTAGTTGCCTACCATACCAACCCAACTGAAAAGATGCCATTTACTACCTTTCGGTTCAAGCGCGGTAAAAGAGTTCGCTATACTTTTTTGGCTTGCCCTACCGACTGCAAATTCCATAGTCATAATAGGCAAGCCGAAAATAACCAAAAACAATAGATATAAAATTATAAACGCCGCGCCACCGTATTGACTTACT
>JAFVOV010000034.1 GCA_017505675.1 Clostridia bacterium | reverse complement strand
TTACCGTCGGCGGTAAAGAGTATATATCAGATACTGCGTTTTTTGAAACGGGTATTAAGAAAAATAAAGAAAATGAAACTTGGATAGATAACCCAGCCTTTAACAAAAGCGTTGCAGAGTTCGTTAAAAATTTTACCATAGATAAAAAGCCGGATAAAGCCCGCCTTTACATAGTTGGGTTAGGTTATTACAGTTCAAAAATTAACGGCAAGAAAACGGATGAGTATTTTTTTAAACCGTTACTTACCGACTTTGATTATAGGCTTAATATTGATAACCCCGATTATGACGAAGATAATTTTTATAACGATAAAAAAAGCGTTTGTTACGATACTTTTGATATAACAGATTTAATTAAAAAAGGTGAAAACCAACTTTCCGTTTTGCTAGGTACGGGGTGGTATTGTAATGATGATAAACTGATTACCGACCCTTGTGACCGTTTCGGCACGCCAAAACTGTTTTTTGAAATTCACTTGTATTTTGGTGATAGCGTTAAAATTTATAAAAGTGACGATAGCGTTTTGGTTAGAAATACTGATAGGTTTTCACAACTTTTTGCTGGCGATAAGGGGGATTTTACCGCAAAAAAAGAAGAATACGTTCCCGCACGTTTATGCGCGCCACCTGCGGGTAAATTAGTTTGCCCCAAGTGCGAACACGATAAAATTATTGAAAAATTAAAACCCCTATCCGTATCGAAAACCGACGGCGTTATAGAGTATGATTTTGGTAAAAACCATTCGGGAAGTATTTATTTAAAAGTTAAGGGCGCGCGCGGTAAAAAAATTACTATACAGTATTATGAAGTTAAAGATAAAAATGGGCTTAACCCGCACACTTCTGAATGGATTGCTTACGACGTTACGGGGGATAAGCCTATTCCTATAGACGTGCTTTACCAGAAGGACGAATATATTTTGAGCGGTGGCGTTGACGAAATTGAACCGCTTTTCCATTTTAATTGTTACCGCTACGTTATCGTGCGCTGTGAAGGGGATTTTGAAATATTATCAATTGAATCTTTGTTCATTTGCACAGGCGTTAAAAGGGACGGATATTTTACCTGTTCTAACGGCTTTATTAACGATTTTTATAACGCGTTCGTTTTGACGCAACTTGACAATATGCACAGCGGTATTCCTAGTGACTGCCCGCACCGCGAAAAGTTACCCTATACGGGTGACGGCAATCTTGCTACAGAACCAACAATGTATACCTTTAACGCAGAACAGTTTTATAGAAAATGGCTTAAAGACGTTCTAGACGCGCAAGGCAACAACGGTTGGGTGCCTTATACCGCGCCGAATATAGGTGGCGCAGGGGGATACTGGTGGAGCAACGTTATTACTGATTTACCGCTAAAAATTTATGCGTTTACTGGGGATAAAACGGTTATAGAAAAAGCGCTTAACCCCGCGCTAAAATATTTAGAATTTTGCGCAGATATCCACGGCGGAACTTTTATTATAAGAAGGTCGTTTATACGCTGGTATATAGGCGAATGGCTAAACCCTGAAACTACCAAATTAGACGTTGATTTTATGAATACGCTCGCTTATTTTAAAGGGGTAATTAACGTTATTAAAATGTGTGAAATTTTAGGGGATAACCAAAATAAACTTAAACTTGAAAAGGTAAAAGATAATATTATTAAAGCAATTAATTTAGAGTTTTATAACCCTAACACAAAGACTTATTGCGGTGGCTTGCAATGCGCTGATTTACTGCCCGTGTTATACGGTATTTGCGGTGATGATGAAAAAATCATTTGGGATAATTTAGTTGATAAATACCGCAAAAATGCGCGCTTTGATACCGGTATAATTTTAACGCCCGTTTTATTAGAAGTGCTTACCGAACGAGGTGAAGAAGAACTTTGTTATAAACTTTTCACGGAAAAAGGTAAACCGTCTTTTAACTATATGTTAGATGGTGAAACTACCCTTTGTGAGCATTGGAATAAAACGTGGCCGTCGGCAGTAACCGAAAAAGACGGGCAAGAAATTGATGGTGGTGGCGACGTATCGCATTGTCACCCTATGTTTGGTAGCGTGGTAGCGTGGATGTATAAACATATTGCGGGGCTTAATTTATCGGAACTTTATAAAAGTAAAGTAATTATTCGCCCGCGTTTTATTAAGTATATTAGTAACGCTAGCGCGGAAAAAGTTACTTTATACGGTAAGGTAAGTGTTTCGTACCAAACGGAAAATGGATTTAAGATGAAAGTTAAAATTCCTTTCGGTTTAACGGGTGAAATAATTTTGCCTATAAATAAAGTTACTGTAAACGGCGTTTTAAGCGGTAATAAAATAACGCTTGGCGGTGGGGAATATATTATTGAAGAACAAAAATAAAAATTCGGGCAGATTTTTTGCCCGAATTTTTTAGTTTAACGGTGTTTACTTTTTCTTAACTCTTTTGGCGTTATGCCGTATTTTTGTTTAAATATTACGTTAAAGTAAGATATAGAAGAAAAACCTAAATATTGCGCTATCGCGGAAACGGTTTTGTTGGTGTTTTGTATCATACCTAAAGCGTAGTTTAATCTTATTTCGTTAAGGTATTCCGTCATAGTTACGCCCGTGTATTTCTTAAATACGTGGCAGAGATATTTTCTATCGTAATTGCAACCCAAAGTAATTTTATCTAATCCCGCTTGCATATACTCAACTTTATTAAAGTTTGCTAAAAGGTTGTTAAACCACGTGGGGAAGTTATTAAAATATTCTTCAGTATCCGAAGTTAAAAAACATTCTAGTAGCGATATTAGTAACGATTTAATTAGCGCGGACTTTTTATCCGTATTAGACGGTAAAATTTGATTTATGAGTTTAATTTTATGCTCAAACTGCATAATTTTTTCTATCGGCAAGTTAATTTGCGTTTGAATTTTACCGTTTATAATTTTATCGTATAAGTCGGGGGAAAGGTAGTTGCAAGCGTCAATAAACACGCTCTTTCTAATAACTACGTCACGGTGGGTGTAATCATATTCGTTTTCCTTAAAAAAACAATGCGCGGTATCGGTGGGGATTAAAACGGTATCGCCTTCACGCAAAGATGAATAAACTTCACTTTGACCGTGTTTTTTCGTGACGTGTTTAGCCTTTCCGCTTACCATATAAAAAATTTCAAAAAAAGAATGTGTGTGCAGTTCGCCGTCACCGTCGGCAGCGTGGGCTGTAAGTTCAAACCCCAT
>JAFVOV010000033.1 GCA_017505675.1 Clostridia bacterium | reverse complement strand
GCAATGTAGTCGCCAACTTCAAGTTGGTTGAGCGCGTAAGTAGTTGCACCTACGATTTGGAAAATAACCGCAACCGTTCCCTTTTCCCTGTCGTAATCTGCAACAGTGAGCGGAATTCTCTCACCGTCGTCAGTTGCTCTGATAATTACGAATTGACCAGCTTGTGCTTTCTTCGCAACAAAAGGAGCATACACGTTGATACGCGTAACGGTTGGATTGAGTACTTTTTTGTCAACAATTTTGAACATAATCTCTCCTTTTCGTTACAATAGCGGCTAAAAATTAACCGCTCATAATGATAGTATAAATTTAAGTAAGAATATTCTAACATATTTTAATATGTTTTTCAACCTTTTTAGTTGTTTTTTTGTAATTAAAATTAGTAAAATAATGTAAATCAATGTTCGTAAACGCTTTTACGAAATTTTTTCACAAACGCGCATTTGTAATTTTATTGCAAATTTTTGTAAATATAATGAAACGGATAAAAAAAGTCGTAATTTTATTGACCTAATTTTTTTTTAGTTATATAATAAATAAAAAAATTAACCGCGATAAAATATTAAAAAACGACGCGTTAGGAGAATAAAGATGAATGCACACGAACTTTTAAATCACGATATTAACTGTGAATGCGGTAGAGTGCACCGCTGTGACATTGAAACGCTTAAAATCGGCGAAGGCGTTATTGATGAAATAGACGTTCTTTTAAGTAAGTATAAACATATTCTTTTAGTTGCCGATTGCAACACTTACCCACTTTGCGGTGACAAAGTAAGCGCGCTTTTAAAAGATAAAATTCAAAACAAATATATTTTCAACGTTGAAGGTCTTTTAGTTCCAAACGAAGAAAGCGCAGCCACTATAGACGCTTTAGTCACCCCCGAAACCGACCTAGTTCTCGGCATAGGCTCTGGCGTTATTAACGACTTATGTAAATACGTTTCGTTCTTCAAAAAAATAAAAAGCGGTATAGTGGCAACCGCGCCGTCTATGGACGGTTTTGCTTCTAGTGGCGCAGCAATGATACTTGGCGGTATGAAAGTAACCGTAACCACCCACGCGCCAAACGTTATATTAGGTGACGTTAACGTTCTAAAAGGCGCACCTACAGAAATGATAGCGGCAGGCTACGCTGATATTATAGGTAAATACAGTTCGCTTAACGACTGGAAACTTGCGTCCATCGTCACAGGCGAACATCTTTGCCCGTTTATTTACGATATAGTTTTAGACGCAACCAACGAAATCCGCTCGCTTGCATCAGACATAATAGCGCGCGACCCTTACGCTATAGGTAAACTTATGGAAACGCTTGTTGTTTCAGGTATGTGCTTAACCTTAAACACCAACACTCGCCCCGGTTCTGGTAGCGAACACCACCTTTCACACTTCTTTGAAATAACGGGGTTAATTGAAAACAAACCCTATTTCTTACACGGAACAGACGTTGGTTATTCCGCAATAGTAACTGCCGAACTGCGTGAAAAAATAGTTGCAGTTGACAACCCAACTTTCTACAAAATATCCGAAGAAGATAGAATTGCTTGTTATAAAAAGATTTACCACGATTACTGGTCGGAAGTAAACGATATTCAAGTTAAGGCTAAATCTTATGAAAACGACTTAACTAAAATTTATCTTGAAAAGTGGGATGAAATTAGAACGGTTTTATCCGAATGCCCCACCGCTGATGAAATAAGAGAAATGCTAGTTGAAGTAGGTTTTGATTTACCCGCGTTTGAAAAATTCTACGGAAAAGCAAAAATAGAAAACAGCACGTTCTTTGGAAAAGACTTAAAAGACCGCTACTCTATGCTTTGGATATACTTTGCATTATTTATGAACGACGAACAAGTTAAAAAAATCTTAAATAATTAACTAAACTAAAATTTACGCCCCGACGCAATTTTGCGTCGGGTTTTATCAATAAAAAAGCCGGGAAAATCCCGGCT
>JAFVOV010000032.1 GCA_017505675.1 Clostridia bacterium | reverse complement strand
GTAAATATTAGGCGTTCTTTTCCCGTTTTCCCATTGCGCTATAGCATTTTGGCTTAACCCTGTTTCTTTTGATAATTCCATTTGTGTTAAATTTTTTTCAGTTCTTAAATATTTAATTCGTTCAGATACCTTTGCCATATAAATATATTATCATAATCTTAATCAAATTACTTGACTTATCTCAAATGAGATAATATAATATATAAAAAACTACTTTTAGGAGAAATTATGGAACAAAAATCGCCCATTTTGCAAATGTTTTACGGAGAACGCGGCAATTATAGACAAGTAAGTGATAGCAAAAAATTTTATAAACTTATTTCTGAACTTGCTGAAGTAGATGAAAAATTAAGAAAAGAACTAAAAAAACATCCCGAAATATTAAAATTATATGAAAAAACGATAGAAACTTTAGAACTTATGCACTCTGAAACTGTGGATGCAAATTATAGAGAAGGTTTTAGTTTTGGATTATTGATAGGCATTGATGCTATGCAAGGCTTTAACGACTATTGAGAGTAAATTAAAAAAGCACCGCAAGCGGTGCTTTTTATTTTTAGATTTTTGGCTACTTTTGCGCCCTTAAAATTAAACGTTGCCTTGCGCCTTCATTGCTTCTGCAACTTTCAAGAAACCTGCAATGTTTGCGCCTGCCATATAGTTACCGGGCATACCGTATTCTTTAGCAGCGTCATCACACGCTTTAAAGATGCTCTTCATAATGCCGTGTAATTTTTCATCAACTTCTTCAAACGACCAAGAAAGTCTAATGCTGTTTTGGCTCATTTCCAAACCAGAAGTTGCAACGCCACCTGCGTTTGCCGCTTTAGCAGGTCCATAAAGGATACCGCTATTTAGATAAACGTCAATTGCAGCGGGGGTTGAAGGCATATTAGCGCCTTCAGAAACTACTTTACAGCCGTTCTTAACGAGAATTGCTGCGCTTTCGCCGTCGATTTCGTTTTGAGTTGCGCAAGGAAGAGCAATATCACAAGGAATTGTCCAAATGCCCTTGCAACCTTCGTGATATTCTGCGTTGGGACGATAATTTAAATATTCCTTAATTCTCTTTCTTTCAACTTCTTTAATTTGCTTAATTGCAGCAAGGTCAATACCGTCTTTATCATAAATATAACCGTTACTGTCAGACATTGCCACTACTTTAGCGCCGTAAGAAGTTGCCTTTTCACAAGCGTAAGTTGCAACGTTACCAGAACCGGAAACGAGAACGGTTTTGCCTTCAAAACTCATTCCGTTAGCCTTTAACATTTCGTTAGTAAAATAGCAAAGACCGTAACCGGTAGCCTGCGTTCTTGCAAGTGAGCCACCGTAAGTTAAACCTTTACCAGTTAAAACGCCAACCCATTCGTTTCTAATTCTCTTATATTGACCGAACATATAGCCGATTTCTCTTGCGCCAGTACCGATATCACCTGCGGGAACGTCAACGTCAGCGCCGATATATTTATGAAGTTCAGTCATAAAACTTTGACAGAAGTTCATAATTTCATTATCAGATTTACCTTTGGGGTCAAAGTCAGAACCGCCTTTACCGCCACCCATAGGGAGAGTGGTTAAACTGTTTTTGAAAGTTTGTTCAAAACCAAGGAATTTAATAATACCAAGGTTTACTGACGGGTGAAGTCTTATACCACCCTTATAAGGTCCGATAGCAGAGTTGAATTGAACTCTAAAGCCCCTGTTTACGTGGGGTTTGCCTTGGTCGTCAGTCCAAGGAACTCTGAAAATAATTTGCCTTTCAGGTTCAACTATTCTTTCCAAAACACCAGCATCAACTAGGTCTTGTCTTTTTTCAATAACGGGTTCTAACGTAGAAAGAACTTCGGTTACTGCCTGAATAAACTCCGGTTCGCCGGGGTTTCTTTTTTCAACCCTTGCTAAAAGGTCAAGAATATACGCGTTTTTAATTGCCATAATTTTATCCTCCGATAAATTTCTTCAGTATTTTATTTTCAAAAATTATACCACATTTTTTAAAAAATGGTCTACAATTTTTAATAGTAATTTTATATAAATTTTTTATATTTTATATTAAATACGGTTATGATTTAATTTTTTGCCCTAAAAGCACCTTTGCAAATCCACAAAAACTGCAAAAAGCAACAGCAAAAATAACCCAACCGTGTGTATAATTCCTTCAACCCGTCTTGGTAACGGTTTCTTTCTTACCGCTTCTATTGCGGTAAACACCACCCTTGAGCCGTCAAGCGCAGGGAAAGGCAACAAATTAAACACCGCAAGGTTTACGCCGATAAACGAAGTGATATTAAGTAGATACCTAAATCCCCCGATTTTAATAGCGTCTGCAGTTACGGCGATTGTGGTAACAGTTCCGCCGAGCGAACTTATGCCTAGCGCGCCCGTTAAAAGTTGTTTTAACACAACAAAAATAGTTCCTGCAAGTTTAAATGAATACTCAAAACTTCTGCCAAGCGTTTGGAAAAAACCGAAACGCACGCTAGTTGAATATAACCCACCGTCAACCATAGCGCCGTTTTCATCTAGCCCAAAACTTATACCAAGCGCCGAATAGAGTTTTTGCATATCTTCAACGTTTTCAAAATCAGTACTAACGCGCATAGCAATTTTAACGTTTTGCATTTTGCCGTCACGGTAAACGGTAAAATCAACCGTTTCGCCCTGTTCCCTACCTTCAACCGCAGTCATAAGGTCTGTTGTTAGGTAAACGTTTTTGCCGTCTGCCTTTAATATAACGTCTTTATCTTGAAAACAATATTCCGTAGCAATTTGGTCGGTTGGTGCGGTTTTATACGTCATAAGCGAAGTCTGCCCGTATATACCGAACATAAGCGCTATTACTATAACCGCAAGAATATAATTCATCAACGCGCCGGATATTAAAACTATAATCCTTTGCCACCACTTTTTATTATTGAAAGCGGTGGGGTCTTCACTATCTTCATCTTCACCGCGGAAAGCGCAAAACCCACCTATAGGTAACAGGCGAACGGAAAACACTTCGCCGTTCTTCTTGGTTTTAGAAAAAAGTTTTGGTCCGAAACCTATGGCGAATTCATCAATGCCGAATCCGAAAATTTTGCCTGCAATATAATGCCCAAATTCGTGCACGGTAATCATAATAAGTAGCACTAATATCGCAAGAGCCACGTATCCGATATAAGACATAATCTCCCCAAAGGAAGCCATCAATAAATAATTCATTACACCCCAAACAATTCTTTAACGTAATTTCTAGAAAATACGTCCGCTTCAATTAAGTGTTCTAATTCTACGTGATGTGAGCCGTCAAACGACTGCATTGCGCCGTAAATACCCTTATAAATATCGTTAAACGCAATCTTGCCTTGTAAAAACAAATTAACGGCTTGTTCGTTAGCGCCGTTTGCAACGGCAGGATAAAGCGCGCCTTCCCTTGCCGCTTCCATAATAAGATTAAAGCAAGGATACCTTTTATGGTCAACGGGCGAAAACGTAAGGCTTTTAAGTTCTGCAAAATTAAGACTTTTAAGGTCAGTTTTAAGCCTTTCAGGATAGGAAAGCGCAAGTTGAATAGGCAATTCCATATCCGGATAACTCATCTGCGCAAGCACCGCGCCGTCAATATACTCTACCATAGAGTGTATGATACTTTCCCTATGAATTATTACGTCTATTTTGTCGAAAGAAGTATTATAAAGCCATTTTGCTTCCATAACTTCAAATGCTTTATTAACCATAGTAGCGCAGTCAACTGTAATTTTAGCGCCCATTTTCCAGTTTGGATGACGAAGCGCGTCGGCAGCCGTAACGGAATTTAATTTATCAAGTTCAATATCCCTAAACGCGCCACCACTTGCCGTCAATATAAGTTTATTAAATTTTGCGTTAAAGTCAAAACCAAGCGCCTGCCATATAGCAGAATGTTCGCTATCTACAGGTGAAATTTTAACGCCCTTTTCTTTAGCCTTGCTCATAACAAGTTCGCCACCAACGACCAAACTTTCTTTATTAGCAAGCGCGATATCTTTACCCTTTTCTATCGCGTCAAGCACGGCTAAAATGCCCTTAAAGCCAACTAAAGCAATAAGCACCACGTCCGCATCTTCTATTATTGCATTAGTGAACGCATTTTCACCCAAAAAATATTCAACGCCCGTAGGCAACCCTTTGGGAAGCGCGGTTGAAAGCGTTGCAACCTTTGGCTTAAATTCATTAACCTGTTCTAAAAAATCGCCGACGTTATTACCGGCGGCGAGTGAAACTATCTTAAATTTATCCGGATGACGGCGAACGACTGAAAGCGTTTGTTTGCCGATAGAACCGGTACTGCCTATTAAAGCAATTTTTTTCATAATACTATCCTTTTATACAAATAAAAACAAAACGGTCAAAAAAACTATAGTGAACATTGTTCCGTCAATGCGGTCTAAAACACCGCCGTGCCCCGGCATAATGTTACCCATATCTTTAATACCCACTTTACGCTTAATTGCGCTTTCAAATAAATCCCCAAAAAGATTAAATATACTTGCAATAAGCCCCGCTATTATAAAGAGCAATACGGGCGAAAAGAAATTAACGGTAGGCTTAAATATAAAGTAAACCGCAAGTCCGCATAATACACCGCCTAAAGTACCGCCTATTGCGCCCGACCACGTCTTTTTAGGGCTGATTTTAGGGCAAAGTTTTTTACCACCTATTAAACTGCCCACCAAATACGCGAAAGTATCTGACGCTGGTGAAACCACAAACGCTAATAACAATACGATAAACCCGTCCGTCATATCGTTAGCGATAAGCATTGTAAGCAGTAAAAGCGCTGGGTATATAAATAATAGCGCCGTAGATAAAAAGTTCTTATTTTCAACGCCTTTAATTATTGCAATAACGCTGAAAACGCCAAGCATAAGCGCTATTAAATCTAAAGCGAAAAGCCAACCCCAACCGTCAAAATAACGTATTCGCCTAGCGCGTAAATAGGCACGAACGCTATAGCGAAACAAATTGATGCAATAAACGCACCTTTCATAATACTATTTTTTAGAGCGCGCGCAAGTTCAAAAGTACCTGCAACCGTTAAAAAATACGTTAAAATATGAAATAAGCGGTAATCAACGAATTCACGCAAGAGAAAAAAGCCTGCGATTATCGCAACGTATACCGCGCCAGAAATAGTTCTTTTAAGCATATTACACCTTTCCGAAACGGCGCTTTCTAGAGCCGAAAGCAGTTATTGCTTTATCTAATTCTTGCTCGTCAAAATCCGGCCATAAAACGTCGGTAAAATACAGTTCGCTATAAGCGCCTTGATAGAGCAAAAAGTTAGATAAACGGTATTCGCCACCCGTTCTTATAATAAGGTCAGGCTCTCCGCTTTCAGCGGTATAAAGTTTACGGGAGATATTTTCCACGGTAACTTCTTCACCCGACTTTATAAGTTCGTTTACTGCATGCACTATTTCTTGCCTACCGCCGTAATTTATGGCGATATTCAAAATATGCCCGCTGTTTTCGCGACTGCTGTTTTCACCGTCTTCAATAACTTTAATTAAATCTTCAGATAGTTGCTCTTTACCACCAACAACGATTAAACGCACGTCGTTTTTAACGACCTTTTTAATGAACTTCTTAAAATACGTTTTAAGCAGTTTCATAAGTTCGTCAACTTCTTCTTTGGGGCGCGCCCAGTTTTCCGAAGAAAACGCGTAAAGCGTAAGTGCCTTTACCCCGCGAGAAAAAGCGTGCGTAACTATTCTATCAACGTTTGCAGAGCCGGCGTGATGACCGTAAGAGCGCTTTTTACCGCGCGCTTGCGCCCACCTGCCGTTTCCATCCATAATTATCCCGACATGCGCGGGTATCTTAATTTCTTCCATTATACGGATAAAATATCCTTTTCTTTTTCCGCCGAAAGTTTATCTATTTTTTCAATGGCTTCGGCAATAACTTTATCAACGTCCTTTTCGCAAACTGCGTGTTCGTCTTCAGAAAGTTCTTTATTATTTTTCATCTTTTTAAGCGCGTCCATACCGTCACGACGAATATTTCTTACCGCAACTTTGCTGTCTTCTGCCATGCGCTTAACTTGTTTAACAAGTTCTTTTCTTCTTTCTTCAGTAAGCGCCGGGAAAACGAGCCTTATAACCTTACCGTCGTTTACGGGGTTAATGCCTAAATTTTCAGCAATAAGTTGCTTTTCAACTACTTTAAGCATACTTGCATCCCACGGAGCAATAACAAGGCATCTGCCTTCTTGAACGGATATGTTACCTACTTGGTTAATAGGCGTAGGCGTGCCGTAATAATCAACAAGCACTTTGTCTAATATATGTGGGTTTGCCCTGCCTGCGCGAATGGTAAGATATTCACCATGAAGAACGGAAACGGTCTTTTCCGTTTTTTCCATAACTTCCATCATAATCATTTCAAACTGTTCGTTTTCAATAGCCATAATAATTCTCCTTATCTATCGTTGATATTATATTTTTTTAATGAGCGTTCCTATATTTTCGCCTGTAACAGCGCGCATAAGCGCGTTTTCTTCGTGCAGACCAAAAGCAAGAACGTGAATATTATTTTCCATACAAATAGTTATTGCGGTTGTATCCATTGCTTGCAATTCTTTAGCAATGTATTCTTTATAAGAAACCACGTCAAGTTTTTTAGCGTTGGGGTTTACCCTTGGGTCAGAATCATAAATTCCGTCAACGTTCTTTGCTAAAAGCAATACTTCCGCGCCGATTTCCGCAGCCCTTAACGCCGCGCCCGTATCGGTTGTAAAATACGGGTTACCAGTACCGCAAGCAAAAATAACTACCCTGCCTTTACCGAGATGTGACATAGCCTTTCTTAAAATATAAGGCTCTGCAACCCTTGTCATAGTAAGCGCCGTTTGAACTCTAGTTGGAACGTTCTTTCTTTCTAAAGCGTCTTGAACGGCAAGCGCGTTAATAACCGTTGCAAGCATACCCATATGGTCTGCAGTAGTTCTATCCATTTCACGCCCTTGACGACCACGCCAAAAATTTCCGCCACCGACAATAATACCGATTTCTACGCCCAAATTTCTAACCGCAATTATTTGATTAGTAATATCGTCAAGAATCTTTTCGTCAATACCGTTTCCTTTTTCCCCTGCGAGCGCTTCGCCCGAAAGTTTAATAATAACTCTTTTGTAAACTGCTTTTTGCATAAAATTCTCCTTTTCCGCGCTTAGCGCGGAGTTTACCTATTTATTATATACTATTTTCAAAGATTTGTCCATACCAAATTGAATATAGGCAAAAAAAAGACGGAAAAAATTTCCGTCTTTTGTTATTTAATGTAATTTAACTAATAATTTGAATATCGGCACTCTTAATTTTATTAAAAACATAAATAATGTTAAAATTCTTGTCTAGAAAATATTTGTTCTAATATAATTCCCCTTAAAGATTAAGGGGTGGGGGTTTTGAGGAGTTTACGGGGTTGTAGGGGCGGCTTCGGAAAATAGCCCCTACGCTTTTTGGTACTTTTTCGCACCCGAAAAAGTACGGAACGATTTGTTCCATATAAACATTATTAAATTTATATAATTTATAATAAAATAAAAAGGAGTAAAAAATGAATACTGAAAATTCAATCATTCTTGAAATTCTTTATAACAACAAAGGTTCTTACGAAAACGTACACACAACTGAAAGATATAAACAATTACTTATCGACGTGGAAAAATATGATAGAGAGTTTAGAAATAAACTTTCTCCAGAATTACTTCAATTATATGAAAAAACTAATGACACAATAGAATTATCTTTTAATGAACTTATAGACAGTTATTACGAGCAAGGTTTTAAACTCGGTTGTTTATTCGGCATTGAATTAAAAAAGTAAAAAAGCCGACTGATTTTCAGTCGGCTTTTAAGTTTCTTAAAATATTCTTTGAAAAGAAATTATTTCTTCATTTGCGCTGCAACTTCAGATGCGAAGTCATCATTTCTCTTTTCTAAACCTTCGCCCATTTCAAAACGGGTAAAACGCTTAATGGTAAGGGTTTTGCCCATCTTATCAGAATAACTCTTAACGAGTTTTTCGATATTCATAGCGGGGTCTTTAACGAATGCTTGACGGAGCAAGCAGTTTTCGTCATAATACTTGTTAATTTTGCCTTCAACCATCTTGTTGATAACCATTTCAGGCTTATTAGCAAGTTTCGGGTCGTTTTGAATTTGAGCAAGAAGAATATCTTTTTCTTTTGCAACTACGTCTGCAGGAACTTCATCCGCAACGAGATATAAGGGTTTTGCAGCAGCGATTTGGAGCGCTACGTCATGAGCGAGTTCTCTTGTACCTGCGCAAGTGCAACCTTCAACTTCAACTAAAACGCCAACCTTACCGCCCATGTGGATATAACTTTCAACAACGCCGTTTTCAGTAACGTATTTAGCGAAACGACGGATAGCGATTTTTTCGCCGATTTTTGCAGTTGCAGCAACGGTTTCGTCATTTTTAGCAGCAACTAATTCGTCAATATCTTTAACGTCGTTAGCGCAAACGTATTCAGCAACGCCGTTTACGAAAGCGATATATTGGTCGCCTTTAGCAACGAAGTCAGTTTCACAGTTTACTTCTACGAGTACACCGGTGTTGCCTTCAACTTTAGCGAGAACGATACCTTCAGCAGCAATTCTAGATGCCTTTTTAGCAGCGGTTGCAATACCTTTTTCTCTCAAATAGTCAACGGCTTTATCCATATTGCCGTCAGTTTCTTTTAAAGCCTTTTGGCAGTCTGCAACGCCTGCGCCCGTCTTTTTACGGAGTTCCATTACGTCCTTACTTGTAAACATATTTCTATCTCCCTTAAATTAAAATTATTCAGCATCCGCAGCAGGTACTTCTTCAAGAACTGCTTCAGCGGGAATTGCTTCTTCATCAGCGTCTACGCTGAATTCTTCACCTTGATTTGCTTCGATAATTGCATTTGCAATAACGCTTGCAATAAGTTTAACTGCTCTAATAGCGTCGTCATTACCAGGAATTACGTGGTCGATAACGTCTGGGTCACAGTTGGTATCGGTAATAGCAACGATAGGAATATTTAAATCCCTTGCTTCTTTAACAGCAATGTCTTCTTGTTCAGGGTCAACTACGAACATAAGACCGGGAAGCGTTCTCATATCTTTGATACCGCCAAGGTTTGCTTCGAGTTTATCCCTTTCGATTTTGAGTTGCGAAACTTCTTTTTTAGGAAGAAGGTCAAACTCACCCATTTTTTCCATATTATTGAGTTTGTTAAGTCTGTCAACTCTAGACCTGATGGTTTTGAAGTTAGTAAGCATACCGCCGAGCCATCTTTGGTTTACGTAGAATTGACCGCATCTTTCCGCTTCTTCTTTAATAGCGTCTTGAGCCTGTTTCTTCGTGCCTACGAAAAGTACGCTCTTGCCTTGTTTAGCAATATCTACTACGAAAGGATAAACGTCATTTTCAATAAGTTCAACCGTTTTTTCAAGGTTGATAATGTGAATACCGTTTCTTTCACCGTAGATGTACTTTTTCATCTTGGGGTTCCAACGTCTGGTTTGGTGTCCGAAATGAACGCCGGTTTCCAAAAGTTGCTTCATTGTATAACTGCCATTTTATTTACCTCCGTTATTCCTCCCCGCGCCGTTTGTTATCAGGGCAACATTTCCGCGGTTTATAAGTTTTTTACGGAAACACGTAAGCCCCACGACATTCGGGTGTGAATTTTTAGCCTGTATATTTTAGCATAAAACTATATAATAAGCAAACGTTTTTACGCGGTTTTTAAAGAAAAAAAACAATAAAAAAGAGTAGCGATATTTTCACTACTCCGTTTTAACTTAAATTAGGTTATTTGCGTTTAAGGTGTCATATTAACAATAGCAAAATAAAGTTTATTAAACTATTGCAAATTTAAACCTTAAAAAATTATTCACCCTTGAACGGTAATAAATCAACTAACCTTGCGCGCTTGATAGCCTTTGCCAAAATTCTTTGATGTTTTGCGCAAACGCCAGTCATACGTCTAGAAAGAATTTTTCCACCTTCGGTGATGTACTTTTTCAAAGTATTAACGTCTTTATAGTCAATAACTTCTGCTTTGTTTTGACAAAAAGCACAAACTTTTTTGCGGGGAATTCTTTTAACGAATTTCTTTGCTTCCTTGGGCTGTGCCGCAGCGTCTGCTACGGGAGCCTGTGCGGTTAAATTGGTATTTTCTTCCATTATTATTCTCCTTAAAATATCGTGCTGAAACTCTTAAAACGGAAGTTGATTGTCGTCAATCGCTTCCAGTTGCGGACGTTCCCTTCTTGATGAAATAACGGGCGCGTCTTCACTTTCACCCATAGCGTTCTTGGGCGTTAAGAATTCCACTTCGTTAGCAACAACGTCGGTAACGTTACGTTTAATGCCGTCTTTATCTTCATAAGAACGGTTTTGTAAACTACCGATAACTGCTACTTTGTTACCTTTTTTCAAATATTTACCGCAATTTTCCGCTCTACCACGCCATACCGTAATGTTGAAAAAATCAGTTTCACGCGTACCGTCAGCGTTAGCGTAATCCCTAGATACCGCAATAGCGAACCTACAAACCGCTACGCCGGTGGGCGTTTCAGAAAGTTCAGGGTCACGGGTTAAATTGCCTATCAAGATAACTTTGTTCATAAATTTTCTCCTGCTTAAATCTTGGTAATCAGTCTTCTGATAATACCGTCAGTAATGCCTATAATACGTTTGATTTCAACAACGAGCGTTTTAGCCGCTTCGAACGTCATCAATACGTAATAACCTTCAGACTTGTAGTTAATGGGGTATTGCAATTTTCTTACGCCCCAACGGTCAGTTTTTTCAACCACCCCGCCATTGCTGGTAACCAAATCTTCGATTTTCTTGATTATCCCGTCTTTCACTTCGTCAGTGAGAGAGTTATCTAGGATATAGAGCATCTCGTATTTCGTCATATTTTTTTACCTCCCGGACTTATTCGGCTTGCATTTTAAGCAAGCAAGGTTAAATTCTTAAAGGGTTTTACCCCATAAGTTTAAATATAATATCAAAAAATTATAAGTTTGTCAACGATTTTTCACGACAACGCTAAATTAAGTAAGTGCATCTTCTAGCGTATAGCCCCAAAGCGCGCTATTTGCAGAACTCAATATGCCCGCATCAATAAGTTGGCGTACAGTTGCATCTGTTATTGAAGAAGAAACGTTGTTTTCCAAATCGCCAACGGTAGAATTTGATGCAGTATAACTTTCTGCCCTACCTTCAACAGACAATCCACTAGCGTCAAAACAAATCAAAAGCCAAATGCCTGCCGTATCGGAAATATAATAATCTCCGTTTGCCATATCAAGTGTATAAACGCCCGTACTTTCATTATACGAATACCTTGACTTATCGCCGTATCCGTCGGGTACTGTTTCACTCTTATAGAAACACTTTGTACCGTAAACGTCGTAAAGTTTTAAAGTATCCATTGCCGAACCTATTCCACTTATTTTAGGATTTTTTTCTAAAAGCGCTTTCAAAATGGGGTTATCTATGCTATCCTTATCAATTACTGTTCCAAGGTGAATATCATTAATATTAAAACTACCTTCGGTGTTGTTTAGCATTGAAACTGTTATATCATCATAAGAAGTAGTCCCGCACGCTTCAATAAGAATTTCCTTTAATTTATCGTTAGGTTCACTTAAAACCTTGTAAAGGTGCAATTCGCCCATTTGGAAACTACCTAAATCAGAAACGGTAATTTCTGCATATTCTTTGTGATATACGTCTTCTAAAATATCTTTCAAATGTTCATCAGGGGTTTGCATTACCGTTGCCAAATTTATATCGTCAGCCGTAAACTCATTTAAATCGGTAACGTAAATATTTTCATACTCTTTGCCCGTTGCATCTTTTAAAATATTTTCTAAATCCGCGCTCGGCGTCATAACTGAAGAAAGTTTAACGTAATCAGTATCAAAATCAGATAAATCGTTAATGGTTAAAGTTTCCGCAGTACGCACAGCGTCGCCCGTATATCCTTTTTTAGCGTTTATCGCTTCGCAAAGCAAACTGTAAGTAGTTGCGTTTTCGGTAGTATCTAATACTTTTGAAAGTTTAATATAGTTGGTGTCAAAACTAGATATATCGCCTATGGTTAATTTTCTTTCGCTATCGGGCGCAGTACCTATATCTACCCAACCAGCAACGCCTGCGTTCTTTTGGTTAATAGAATTAACTATCAACTCAATAGTATCCGCATTAGAACCAACTGTGTTATCTAAAACCTTTTCCACTAAAACAGAATCTATATCTATTTCCTTTAAATCGCCTATATTAAGTTCGTCTGCCGTTGCAACGCCAGTTGCCGCGCATAAAATATCGTAAAGTTTTTCATTGTCGTCCGTCTTTTTCAAAACGTCGGCAAGCATAATTTCATCAGGGTTAATTTCGCCTACGTCACTAATTGACTTCCCACCGAGAATTTTATCAATGAAACTGTCTTCTTCAATAGTAGAACCGCTCATTTCTAAAAGTTCAGTTACTTTTAACCTGCCGAAACTTTCACCTATAACGTCAAACGCGTCTAAAACGGGGATTTCAGAAAGGTTGGGGAAATATAATTTTGCGCCCGCAGGTGCAACCCTAACGCCGTTATCGTCAAATGCGCGCGCATACTGTGCGCTAGATGCGTTAAAACCGGAAACACCGCTTGCTTCGGTAGTATCATAATAATACATTTTGGGGTTAGATAAGAAAGTTTCCCCATCCTTTTTAATATTACCACTATCATCTGTTTGCGGTTTTTCGGCATCTTCAACTTTTTCCCATTCGCTAAAAGCGGAAAGTTTGCCAAAATCACCTAAAAGACCTGTTCCCCCAACCGAATTAAGCGTTGCGGTAACTTTAATGCACGCTTGAAACTCAGTCATAAAATCGGTGCTACCGTCTTCATAAGAGAACTTAACCATCTTTAATTTTTCTTGGTCAACTTCAACGTATTCGCCAAGACCTGCGCCGTTTACTAAAGAATCAACCAAATCGGAAATTATAGGGAAATCTGCAACGCCGTATTGATTAAACGTTTTAATAACTTCAAGCAGATTTTTCTTGGATAATTCTTCACTGACGTATGCGTTCTGTTCACCGCCCGTATACGTGCTTAAAGGCAATACGCCGATACCGAGATAAATTCCACCCGCAATGAGCGCAGGCATAGTAATTAAACCGATAAACCATATCAGCAAATTCTTAAAAAACCTACCCCTATAACTGCGGAGCGCTCTTTTATTTCTTTTCTCTTCCTTTGATAATTTTGCCATTATTATTTCTCCTAAACAAAATTCTCTATATTATTATATCATTTTAGATTATATGTGTCAACGAAAGTAAAGGTTATTAAAATATATAAAAATTAACCGAATATGTATTCGGTTAATCATAATCAGTTTTCACGAAGTTTCTTTAAGTCTTTTTCCGCCTTATTCATAAGCAAACAATTGACGTTTTTATCGGGATACGTTACTGCATAATCAAATAGGCTTTTAAGTTCTTTGCCTATCTGTTTATCTTTATATCCAAGTTTAATAAGTTCTTCCGCGCTAATATTTAGTTCTTTTAAGTTAAAAGGCGTTCCGTCAACTTTCATAACGCTTAAAATCTTGCGCCATTTAACTAAAGTCGGCGCGGTATATTCCACTTCTAAACTCGCCCTAAAATCCGCCTGCTTAACCATAAGCAGTTCTTCTAAATATTCAAAATTTTTAATCAAAAATTTTCTAACTTTACTCTCTTTCATAGAGCAGTCTAAATCAACCATGTGTTCCCTAACTAAAAACTTAACCGTTTTTATAGTAGACTTTGACGCGCGCAAGCGTTTAAGCACTTTTTCGGCAATTCTTTCACCTTCTGAAAAATGGTGATAATAATAGCCGTCACGCTTAAAGCAATAAGGTTTACCAACGTCGTGCAAAAGCGCGGCAAGCCTAACTTTAGGGTCGGCGTACGCAACGCTACGCAAACTGTGTTCTAAAACGTCATACTTATGAAAGTCCGCGCGTTGAGCCATTCCGCGCCCTTCGGTAAGTTCAGGCATAATAATATCTAAAACGCGCGTTTCGTCAAGCACGCGTAAAGCCCTATAATGCCCCATAGCATCAGAAAAATGATATTTCTTATCGCAAATTAAAATTGCATTGAGTTCGGTTAATATCCGTTCAGGCGAAATATCTTTAATGTTTATAGAATTTGCGCGCGCAGCGCTAATTACTTCTTTAGTTGGCGTAAAGTTAAGTTCACCAGTAAAACGAGCAAGGCGCATAAGCCTTAAACCGTCTTCTGAAAAAACCTTTTCAGGCTTATCTACGGTGTCTAACGTGTGCGTTTTAACGTCCGCAACGCCACCTAAAAGGTCGATAATTTTACCATCTTTAATATCGTAATAAATCGCGTTACACTTAAAGTCGCGGCGGAGCGCGTCTTCTTCAATACTATCGGTAAATTGCGTTTCGGTTGGGCGGTGAGTACCGCCTTTGTAACTATCCCTTCTAAACGCGGTATATTCATACCTATTAACACCGTCAGTAAAAGTAACCGTGCCTGTGCGCTTATATTCGGCAAGCGTCTTAAACCCGCACTTTGTTGCCGCAAGTTTAACTTCTTCTGCTGGTATTGCCGCTGCAAGGTCAATATCGTTCGACACGGAGCGGTCTAATAAAAAATTCCTTACCACACCGCCAACTGCATAAAGCGGTCTATTTAAACTGCAAGATAAATCTATAAGTTTTCTTTCAAAAGGTATCGTCATTGCGCGGTTACACCCCTTATTTTATTCTTCGACTTTTATCTTTTATTATATTATACCACAAAAAAACTTGAAATTTTGTTTTTTTTGTAGTAATATTTAAATTGTAATCAATTTTTATTAGGTTTTTATGTTAGATTTAATTTATAACCCTATAGCGGGTGGCGCTAACGGTAAAAAGATGCAAAAAACTCTTTCCGTGCTAAAAAAACGCCTTGAAGAAAAAAATGTCGAATACGCTTTTCACGCAACCGAATATAAAGGGCACGCAACTTTAATAACTAAAAACTTAACCGAAAGCAAAGTTACCACTATCGTAGTTATCGGTGGGGACGGAACTTTGCACGAAGTTATAAACGGTTTTACTAACTTTGATAAATGCGCGCTTGCCCTTATTCCGTGCGGAACGGGTAACGATTTTGCTTCGGCGCTAAAACTTCCGCGCGACCCTATAAAAGCGCTAGACCTTATTTTAGACGGAACGCCAAAATATACGGACTTTATGCAAATGCCTACGGTTAGGGGCATAAATATAATAGGTATGGGCATTGACGTTGACGTGCTAAATAGGTATGAAAAATTAAAAAAGAAAACAAAGTTAGGTTATATAAAGTGCTTAATTAAAACGCTTTTTAAGTTTGATTACACAAAATTTAGCGCGGAAATTAACGGCAAAAAAACCGATTACGACGCTTTTATTGCCTGCATTGCCAACGGAAACGTTTACGGCGGTGGAATCCCCGTTTGCCCCATTGCCGAGCCTTACGATAAAAAGTTAAACTTTTTAACCGTTAAAAAAATGAAAAAAATTAAAATTATCGGCGCGTTTATCAAACTTAAAGCGGGTAAAATTTTATCGCTTAAAGAAACCGTAACCGAGCCTTGCACGGAAATTAAAATTGACGCGGTTAAACCGTATACGGTAAACGTTGACGGTGAACTTTATAACGATATTCCTTTTGAAATAAAAATAATTTCCGATACTTTAAAAATGTATAGATAAAAATTAAAGCACCCAAAAGGGTGCTTTTTTAGTTTAATATTTGTTCCATAGTTGTTTTAAGTGGCTTTAGCCCTAGTTTTTCATAAAACCTTACGGCAGATGCGTTTAAATGCCAAACGTTTAAGGTTAAATGATAACATCCTGCGTTTTTAGCAACGTTCAAAACGTAATCGTATAAAAGTTTACCTATCCCCTTGCCACGCAAATTTTCGTGAACGCAAAGGTCTTCAATGTAAAAATTTTTAACCGCCCTTAAATTTGCGCTGTCTTTTTGTTCATTAAATGCGCAAAAAGCGTAGCCTACCGCAAAATCGTTCTCATCAGTAGCAACGTAAACGGGCGTACTTTCACAATTAAGAATATTTATAATATCTTGCCTATCGTATTTATTAGTGCCTGCCTTAAAAATATCAGGGCGACCTTCCGCGTGTAGCGCTTGCACTTGGCGAAGCAGTTCATAAAGATTTTCAACGTCTTTTAATTCAGCCTTTCTTATCTTCATATCACTATATACCGCCTATTTTTTTACAGTATAGCACATTAAGTTTTTTCAAGCAAATATATTTTAAAACACTTAAAAAATTTTCTCGTCTATCGTTGACAAAATTTATTTACCCGTTATATAATACTTATATAACACAAAAGGAGAGATAGTTATGTTGAAAAAATTATGGGACGTTTTAGGTGGAATTTTAGCAATCGTTTTAGTAGTAACTTACGCATTGCTTATTCTTAACGCAAATTTTGCTTTTATTAGCGGTGACTTTTTGAAAACTTTAGACATTATCCGTACTTACGGCTCGCTGGCGTTAATCGGTATAGTCGGTTTAGAAGCGGTATCAAGACGCTGTTTGATTATTAAAATTATTTACTTATTGTTATGCGCTATTATAGTTATTTTCTTATTCTTCCCTGACACCTATCAAAACTTAATCGGCGCAATCGCGTAAAAAATCAAGAGCGGTATATAACCGCTCTTTTTTTGTCATTTTAATAGTTATATAATCTTTTTATTGCAATTTTTTATCGTTTTGTTTGTTTCTAATTAACTGTATTAATATTTTATTTGCACTTCAATAATTTAATGATATAATAAATAAAAAATGGATTAAATGGAAAATGAACTTTCTTAAATGCACGCCAACCGTTTTCGTTATAGAAAACGATTACGAAATTTTAATTAACACAATAAGTTGCGGTATCATATCCGTAAACGTAAACGGAAAAACTTATTATGAAGAAAATTCTGGGGTTTTATCTTCAGAGAAATCTTTTGCTAAAATTCGTTTACCACAAACAGAACTTAACAAAGCAAAATCTTATGAAATTTGTTTTAGAAAGTGCATAAAAAGGCAAGCGTATTTTTCAAAATTTGATGAAAAACTCTGCGCAACCTTTTCCTTTTCACCTATCAACAAAACGGAAAACATCAACGTTTATCACGTTGCAGACGTTCATTATAATTTCAATTCAGCAATAAAAACTTGCTCATATTTTAAAAACGATATAGATTTATTTATCGTAAACGGTGATATCGGCGAAGTAGAAACTGAAGAAAACTATTTTGAAGTCGCGCGCTTTACGGGCGAAATATCACACGGACAAATCCCCGTTGTTTTCGCAAGGGGCAACCACGATACTAGGGGCAAACTTGCAGAAAAATTTACAGATTATTTTCCCGCCAACGGTAAAGATACGTTTTTCACTTTTAACGTAGGCGCAATTTCCGGCGTGGTTTTAGATTGCGGTGAAGATAAACTTGATTCTCACCCCGAATATAACAACGTAAACGACTTTAGTAGTTTTAGACAAAAGCAGTTGAAGTTTTTATCAAACCTAAATAAATCTGAAAACAAATATTTTATCGCCGTTTGCCATATGTGCCCCGTTATAGGTGATATTGAACGGAGAGAAGTTTTCACCATTGAAACAAATACTTATAAAAAATGGAACGACGAACTTATCCGTATTGGCGTTGACCTTATGATTTGCGGGCATTATCACAAAACTTTTATAGCCGAAAATAATGATGCTAAAAACCTATTTAGTCATCCGTACCCAGTAATAGTCGGCTCTGCCCTTGACGATAAAAATAAGGTTATCGGTTGCGCAATGGTACTTCAAAACAACACGGTTGAAATTAGTTTTACTGACGAAAATAATAGCGTTTTAGAAATAAAATTTCTAAAAATATAAGAAAATATACAAAAACGAGCCATTTTTTGGCTCGTTTTTTATTTTATGAAATTTTGTCTGAATGTATTTTTGAATAAATTTCGTTATACTTATCGCGATAAAAAAGGTTTGTTCCGCTTGTAGTAACCGCGGCTGTTCCTGCGGCGGCTGCCATACGCAAAATCTCTTGCATCGGCACGCCTTTTTCAATCCCCACGCACGCAGCGGCAACCATACTATCCCCCGCGCCAACCGTTGAATTAACCGCAACCGACGCGCTTTTGCAGAAATAACTTTCCGTACCGTCTGTTAAAAGCGCTCCTTCAGCGCCGAGCGATACAAGAACGTATTTAACACCTTTATCAAGGTACTTTTTAGACGCGTCAACCATATCGTAAAGGTCTGTAACGTTTTTACCTGTAAAGTTTTCTAGTTCGCGCAAATTCGGTTTTACCATATAAATTTCACGGCTACCGAGCGCGGAAAGCATATTTGCTTTTTCCGTATCTACTATAACCTTAACGTGTGGCGGTATTGCTGAAAGCACCTTGCCGTAAAACTCTGGCTCTACGCCTTTAGGTAAACTTCCGCTCATTACCGCTATTCCGTAATCGGGGGAAATTTTTTTAACCAAATCAACTAATTCTTGTTGCTTTTCGGCGCTTACTTTCTCGCCCCTATCGTTAATTTCAGTAAGCATTGCCCTTTTATCAATAATTTTATAGTTTGTTCTAGCGTTGCCCTTGTTGTAAACGAATTCGTGTTTAACACCTTCTTTATCCAAAACGTGTTCAAACAGCCTTGCGTGAGCGTCGAACATAAATCCGGTTGCAAAACTTTGTTCGCCAAGCCTTGCGATACCCATTGCGACGTTCAGCGCCTTGCCCGAAAAGGTTTCAACCTTATTATCAACCCGGTTGAGTTTACCTACGTTTAAACTGTCAAGTTCTATCGTACAGTCTATACTTGGGTTCGGGCATATAGTTAATATCATTTCAATCCATCTCCTTATTTACCGTGAGCGGTAAAAGTTATTATTTCTTTGCATCTGCAATAATTTTTTCTTGCGCAGAGAACGGAACTTCTTCATAACGTAAGAATTCCGCGCTGAATTTTCCGCGACCTTGCGTCATACTGCGCAAATCGGTTGCGTATTTAAGCATTTCAACTAACGGCGCTTCTGCGGAAATTTCTTGCAAGCCGTCAACCGTTTCCATACCCAAAATTCTACCACGGCGCTTATTCATATCGCCTAAAATATCACCCGTATAATTATCAGGTATTAAAATCTTATAACTGTAAACAGGCTCTAAAATAGCAGGTTTAGCGCGACGAATACCGTCGTCATAAGCAAGTTTTGCCGCAGACACGAACGCAACTTCTTTACTATCTACAGGGTGTTCTTTACCGTCGAAAAGCGTACATTTTAAGTCAACCATCGGATAACCTGCAAGAACGCCTTTTTGCATTGCTTCACGCAATCCTTTTTCAGCAGCAACAGCAAACGGTTTAGATACCGCACCGCCAACTATTGCGTTTACGAATTCAAATTCACCGTCAGCCGCGCCTGGTTCAAACTTAATGTTTACAACGCCGAACTGACCTGCGCCACCCGATTGCTTTTTGTGTTTACCTTCGGCTTCCGCAACGCCTTTAATAGTTTCACGGAACGCAACTTTAGGCATACTTAAAACGGCTTCGCAACCAAATTTAGCCTTTAATTTCTTGCAAAGGATATCAAGTTGAGTTTCACCTTGCCCGCGAATAACCATTTCGCCCGTTTCTTTATCTTTTTCAACCTTAAAGGTTAAATCTTCTTCAGCAAGGCGGTTAAGCCCTTGGAAAACTTTATCTTCTTCGCCACTCTTTGCTGCGTTAATTGCCATAGTAATAACGGGTTTGGGCAATGGAATATCGTAAAATTTAACTTTAATAGATTCGTCACAAAGTGTGTCGCCCGTGTTGGTGTTATTTAACTTATTCACAGCGCCTATATCGCCTGCGGTAAGTTCATCAACGGCTTCTTGTTTTTTGCCTTTCATAACGTAAAGAGAGTTAATACGCTCTTTTTCACCCGTAGTTGCGTTATACACGGTCATACCACTCTTTAAAGTACCGGTAAATACCCTAATCATATTAAGTTTACCTACAAACGGGTCTGCAACCGTTTTAAATACTTGCGCGGTAAACGGTTTATTCACGTCACAAACGACGGATAAAATTTCACCGCTATCATCAGTTGCCATAACGGGCTTTCTTTCGCACGGTGACGGAAGAAGGTCAACTATTTCGTGCATAAGGTTGATAACGCCCATATTTTGAAGCGCAGAGCCACCCATAATAGGAATTGCTTCACCATCTTTAAGACCGCACTTAACGCCCGTAACTATTTCATCATTAGTTAGCGTGCCTTGCTCAATATATTTATCTAAAAATTCTTCGCTAGTTTCCGCAGCCGCTTCAGTTAAACTATCTTTAAGAAGTTGTACGTCTGCAAGCATATTTTCAGGCACTTCAATTGCGTTTCTTCCACCCGGAGTAAATTCAAACGCTTTACCCGATATAACTGAAACGTAACCTTTCATCTTGCCGTCACGCAAAATAGGTAAGTGTGTTGGTGAAATCTTTCTGCCGTATTTTGCGCGGAAGGCTTCAACCGTTGCAACGTAATCTGAATTTTCTTTATCTATGCCGTTTACGAAAATCATAAGCGGAATACGACGACGAATACAATAATCAACCGCTTTTTCCGCGCCAACGGAAACTTCACCGTTTGCATCCGCAACTAAAACTGCCGCGCCTACTGCGCGCATTGCTTGTTCAAATTCACCTTCAAAATCATAAAATCCCGGCACGTCAATTATATTTATCTTAACGTCACGCCAGTAAGTATATGCACACGCTAAAGAGATAGATATACCCCTTGCGGTTTCCTGTTCGTCAAAATCCATAACGGTATTCTTGTCCGAAGTTTTACCAAGCCTATCAATGCTCTTACCGTTAAAAAGTATGGCTTCGGCTAGTGAAGTTTTGCCTGCGCCGCTGTGCCCTACGATTGCTATGTTTCTGATATTTTCAGAAGATATTTTACCCATAATAATTTAAGTCCCCCTTATTTTTTCTATATGGTAAAATTTTCCGCTTTAATTTTGCGGTTTAATCTATTATAAACCATAATTAGAGTTTTTTCAAGGGGGTTTTAAAAAATAATTTACTTTTTTTGTATATTTTTTAATAATATGTACTTTAATAATCTTCAAAATCAATGCGCCCGTCTTCACCCGCAAGTGAAGAAAGGTCTAAAGTCTGTTCCCCCGAATATCTTGGTTGTGGGCATTTTGGCGGGCAAGGCGGTGGGCATTGCGGTTTTGGCGGCGAATAAGGCTGAACGTTATTGCCAACTTTTGAACTAGGCAAGCACGCGTCAGAACAACGCAAATTAACTAAAATAACGTCTCCGCCGATTTTAACTATTTTTTTAACGTCTATATAAAGTTCGCTTTTATCAAAACAGCGGAAAAGCCCCCTTGACTTCCTGCCCGGCACGCTAATCCCTAATAGTATTCCGTCAGGGAAACCGAGTTTTAAATCAATAATTCTTCCCAAACACCGCCCGTCAGCAATATTTATTACGTCGCGTTTTCTTAATTCGTTATAAGTTAATTCCATAATACTATAATATGCTTTAACAAACCTTAAAAATTACAATAAAAAGAAAAACCCGAACGGCGTTTATCCGTTCGGGTTTATTTTTTAAGTTTTATCTACCTATACCAAATAAGGTTTTAATTAGAAGAATTATAAGTTTTATTACTATTGCAACCGCAAGGCATAAAACTGAAAGCGCAAGCGATAGAATAAGCGTGCATAAAAGAAAACTTGCGCCAACGTTCACCGTTTCAATGAACGCGCCGTAAATAGAGCCGAACACAAGCCCTAAAACAAGATTCACCGCAATAAACACCACTATCATTATAGGTATAGCAACAAGCGAACCTTTAATATCAGCGCCACTCAAGTTCATGTGAATAGCAATGCAAAGGCTAATTACCATAAACACCCACCATTGCCAACCAATCGAAAATTCCGCAAATATCGCTTTAGTCATTCCACCGAACATACTAAATATATAGCCAAACCAGTCCCAAGAAAAACCTTTTTCTTGCATTACTGCAAACTCTGCAAAATACGAATCAATTTCACCGTAAGTAACGGGAAGAAACTGTTTCATCCCCAAAAAGATTATAAGCGTTCCAACCACTATCGGCGCAATGCCTATAAAATAGTTGCCTATTTGCTGATAAATATTTTTGGGATTCCAAGAGTGGCTTACGTAACCTAAAACGCCGTCTTCATCATTTATCTGAAAGAACTTAACTTTATGTACTTTATGAAAAAACACCAAGCACATTAAAAGATGGCTTGTTTCATGTACGGGAGTACCTATAAACCCCGTTCCGTAAACTACTGCTCTGCTGTAATTTGCCAGTTTATAAAAAAGCCTGTTTATAAGTGAAATTAAAAAACCCACAAGATAGACGCATCCTATAAAAGCAATAACCTGCCATAGAACGTTTAAAAATATCGTCTCAATCATAATTCTCCTTTGAAAAACTTATCGGGGCGGATAAACCGCCCCCGATAATTTATACACGGGTTAAACCGTTAAATTAAAGTTTTTTCTACCCATTCGGAAGTTATTACGTTGCTTGCTCTGCCAACCGCGCGAATTCTTACTTTAAGTGAAGTAAGGTTTTTATAAACTTCAACGCCGAGAGTAGTAGAAAGGTATAAACTTGGCGTATCAACTTTATAAACTTGACCGTATGCAGCGCCGTTAATTTCAAACTGCAATTCATAACCGCCGTTAGCGCCAGAAATAGTATCCCAAGTTAATTTACCATCAGTGCTCTTATTGATACCACTTTGGTTTGGAGCGCCAAGTAACCATACGTAATTACTATCATTGTTGCCTGCAATTCTAGAATCAAGCCAGTA
The DNA here is from genome assembly GCA_017505675.1 of Clostridia bacterium. Classification (GTDB taxonomy): domain Bacteria; phylum Bacillota; class Clostridia; order Christensenellales; family Borkfalkiaceae; genus UBA1259. Next base: position 4,844 of record JAFVOV010000032.1, on the reverse strand, counting down.
AACGTATTCGCTATCAAACGTGCCACCGCAAGCCTTAACGCCTACAGTGTGTTTACCAACGGTGTTGGGGTTATGCGAGCCAGTAAGTTGACTAGCATCTTCACCAACAACTTCAACGCCTGCAATTATGAATTTATAGCAACTTGCGTTAGGTATAGCGTTATCTACCGTAACGGTAATTTTACCTTGCCTATCATAACTTTCGTGGGTATAACCCGCAGTAAACGTAGGCGTAGGTAATTGAGCCGTTACTTGAGTAACTTCATAATAATCTGAATCAATGGTCTTCGTTGTATCGCCAGCAGCGCCGTTACCAACAGCAACAACTTTAATGTTATATTCTTTTATTTCTTCAAAATTAGGTTTGAATTCATAAAGAGTAGTAACGTTGCTGCTCTTATCAGTATACATTGTTTGCGCAACTTGACCGTCAACGTAAACTATATAACTTTCTGCATCAGGAACGCCGTACCAAGTATATTTACCGTTTTCACGCTTAACTTCAGGCGTTGCAAGTTTATAAATTGTAACGGGTGATGACAATTCAGAGTTAATGCAAGTTGTACCGTTACCGATAGCCTTAACTTGGAAAGTATAAGACTTTCCACCTTCAAGACTGCTTATATCCATAGCAGTACCGTCATTACCACCAGTATAAATTTCGCCCCTTTCATTATAAACTAAATAAGTTATATCGGTAGTAGAAGCGTTTACGTTATCAGGCGCGTTCCAAAGCAACTGGTCGTGAGTAGCAGGTCTAGCACCAAATACAGGCGCTGCAAGCCTAATGAACGTCATAGCAACGCTTGCTTGCGAAGTCATATAATAAATATTTTGATTTACCGTATCGTAACTGTTAGCAATGCTATACATATGAACGATTGTATTTGAAGTTGTAATATACTGATTCATATTGTCAATATCTTCAGCAGGAATTGCCGTGCTAGAGTTATTGAAAATAACGTCGTAACTCTTTGCGTTCGGGTCGCCTTTATAAGTTAAAACACCTTCAGATTCGCCAGAGTTGCCGATTCTAATATCATAAGGCGCTTCAAGACGAACTACGTTGGTAACACCGCTATAGTTAGACGCAAGTATATCACTGCCGTTACCTTTAGCGCAAACCCTTACTTCGTGCGAGCCTGCGGATAAGAAACTCAAATCACATTCGGTATTAGTGCTGGTTCTGCTTGAACCGCCAACTGCAATCGCGTAACCGTTAGCGCCGTTTATTTCACCGTATTTGTATAAGAAACCATCCATATAAGGCGTAGTAGGTTGAGCAAGCACGGTAATTTCAAATTCAAGTTTATCACGAGAACTCAAAGCAACGTAAATCGGCCCACTGTTGCCGTTAAGACGCCCAACGTGACCTATTGAACGTATAGAATACTTGAAACTTCTTGTTTCCATTACGTTTTCTTCAACAACGTTACCAACGTGGAAAGACGTGCTTGTTTGTTTAGTAAGTTCCGTATCACCCTTATAAAGTTGATATTCGGTTGCGCCGGCAACGCTATTGAAAGTTACTGTAAAGCCCTGTTGAACGTCGTCAGACTTACTTACGATAAAGTTAGCGTCTGCTTGGGTAGGCGCATCAAGACGTTTAACGTAAATAGGCGCGCCGTATTTAGATGAGAATACAGAACCCGAACCCGTGGGCGCGTTTGCTCTAATTTCAATTTTATATTCGCCAGCGTCTATGTAATTATGTTCAAAGAATAACTGCGTTTCTGGCAAACTATCGGTTACTGAAACTTGACCGTTCGGGAAGGTTACCCTTGACGTATATCCGCCAGCGCCGTCTACTGCTTGCCAATAAATACTTCTCTTGGGCGTATCAGTAAGATGGTCAACTTGCGCATCCCATTGAAGAACGGGGGCGTGTAAAAGCGTTATAGATTTAGGCGCAGACCAGTCTGCAAAGTAAGCAGAATCATTGCTGGTAGCCATAACTTGATATTCTTTAGATTCACCTGCAACGATTTTAGTATAAGCGCATTCGGTCAATTCATCCGATTGTTCGCTACCGTTTATTTTAATTTTGTAACCTGTAGCATGCGGAACGGCATCCCAAGTTAAGTTACCTTCATCATTAACGATAAGATTAGTTACGGGAGCAAGGAATTTGAACTTTTTAACTTCAGATTCTGCACCAGAGAACACGTCTTCACCGTTACCGATAGCCTGAACAACAACTTCAAAGTTTTGATTATTAGCATCATAAACAATAGAAGTGCCAGTGCTACCTTGGCTCTTAATTTCGCCGTTTACCTTAACTAAATAAGATTCCGCGCCAGAAACGTAACCCCAAGAGATTTTGCCAAGCGTGTTAGAATATGTAATACTATCTACGGCAACTTGACCGAGCATGTTCATATTTATAGCGTCGCTCCAAATAGAATAATATTCGTTGCTACCTACTACAACCGGTCTAATTTGAACTTTGTGGTTACCAACGGGAATTTGCGAATACGTGGTTTCAACAATATCACCGTTTTGTTCAACGCCACTTAAAGAAAGTTTATAACCAGTAGCGCCAGAAACGGGGTCCCAAGAAAGCGTACCGTTTTCATCTACCCTAACTTCGCTAATTTTACCAAGCGGGCTAAAAGTAATGGTGGTTTCTTCTGCGCTTTTAACTTTTTCCGTCTTTGAGTCGCCTTTAATGGTTACCGTGAATACGGTGTTGTTTGCAGCGTAAGGATACCTGTTTGATTTAATAGTTTTGGGTTCTTCTTCGTTAATCTGAATAATGTATTGGTCAGCACCTTCTACGTTATTCCAAGTTAGAACGTTAGTAGAACCGTCAAACTTTACGTTTTCGGGAGCGTCAAGATTAAGTCCGCCGCACCCTACTAGTGTTACCGACAACGCCAACAAAGTTATTAAAGTAAGCGCCATCACGAACAGTTTTTTCATTGTTTTTTCTCCTTCTTTTTTATTTAAACGACAGCGTTTCCGCCCGTTTATTTCTTTAATATATATTTATATAATGTTTATAAGGTTTTATCTAGCGGGGTTTTATTTCCCGCTAGAATTGTTTTTATTAGTTTGTTGCCCCTGTGCCTAAAGTGAAGTTTTCACCTATACCAACGAGCCTACCAGTATGTTCATTAGTCGTACGCAACCCGCCAAAAAGACAGTCGCAATAATAATAGTCTATTCTAGAACCGCTGTTGTCCGTGTGAACCATACCAATCAACGCTTCTACGTTTCTAGTATCGTCACCTACGATTTCACCAGTATTTCTTATATCACTCATCATAACGCGTACGCTACCAGTAGTTCCGCTACCTGTGGTCTTTGCATTAATTTCACCGATAACGCCACCAAGGTAATCTCTACCTTCAACTTTACCGCTGTTATTCAAAGTGAGTATTTGTAAATTAAACGCTGTGTTATCGCTATACGAGCGCGTCCAAGTATTATTTATCTTACCGATAATGCCACCTACGTAATAGCAACCAACAACCTTACCGCTATTAGTTAAATTAGTAATTTCATAAGCGCCCGTGCCACTCATATAGCCAACTAATCCGCCAACGTATAAAGAGTTTGTATCGGTGTCAATATCTGCCGTATTCTTACAATTTTTAATCGTATTTGTAAGTTGCCCAGCAATACCGCCAAAATAACTACATTGATAATTAGACCTAAAGTATATTTCAACCGCATTAGTGCAACCTTCTACGTAATAACCGTAACCAACGTATCCGCCCGCGTAGGTGGTGCGTGAAACACCGCCATTAGCAGAGTCACCACTACCTGCTATAAAGCCAGTAACGTTTAACGTGCTATCCTTATTCGTGCAAGATGCAATCCCTATGCCTTCAAGTTTACCTGCTATACAACCAACCATCGCTTCTGCGGTTATTTCAGAAGTATTAGTAGAGTAGTTTATCCTTGAACCACCGTTATCAGCGTAACCGTAGCCGAATAAACCACCAACGTTAGTAATTCCAGTTATATCACCAGTGTTTGTAAAAGTATCTGCCATTACTAGAACGCTTCCGTTAGTTCCGCTACCTGTCGTTTCAGCCCTTAAGTAACCTATACAACCTGAAACGTAATTAGTACCGAATACGTTAGCGCTATTCTTTAATTGCATTAACTTTAAGTTGTAAACTGTTCCGTCTGAATATTGACGATTCCAACTATTTAATATTTTTCCGAAAATACCGCCAACGTTATCTTTACCCTTAACGAGCGCCTTGTTTTCAAGGGAAACAATTTCGTTAGAACCCGAATAACTTAATTCACCAACCAAACCGCCTACGTTGTCTGAATTCTCTGCGGTGACCATTCCGTCGTTTATACAGTTCTTAATCCCGTTAGATAATTTACCTGCAATACCGCCAACACATATTCCGTGTTTCGTATAATCTATTTGGCTATTATTAGAACAGCCTTCTACGTAATAACCGTTACCAACGTATCCACCAAGATAAGCGTAATAAGTATTAGATGCAGAATCCCAAATAGTATCAGTAGCCGTAATAGAAGTTCCCGCATTATAACAACTAACAATTCTTACACTTGCAAGTTGACCTGCCAAGCCACCGACACACGCTTTTCCTATAACCGTAACAGGGCTCATAGTAGAGCCATCATAATTATAGTAGCCGTTAACAGAATTACTTATAGACGAATTGCCGTTATCTGAATGCGCGTAACCGATTATACCGCCAACGTAATTTGCGCCTTGAACGTTGCCCGTATTGTCAACTGTAACAATAGTAACGCGCACGCTACCAGTAGTTCCACTACCAGTCGTTTCTGCATTTAAGTAACCGATAACGCCACCAACGTAATCTTCACCATTAACTTTGCCTTTATTTACC
>JAFVOV010000031.1 GCA_017505675.1 Clostridia bacterium | reverse complement strand
GGTTCGTTAATAAACGCTATAATCAACTTCCTTTTAATCGCTTTCGTACTCTTTACTATCGTTAAAATTATCAATAGAGTTAAAGAAGCAAACGAAGAATTTCATGACAATATAAAAAAGAACAAACTTTCTAAAGAAGATAAAAAAGCGCTCAAAGCAAAGGGCGTTAAACTTACCGATAAAGAAGCGGTAAAAGCATACCTTACTGAAAAAGAAAACGCTAAAAAATTAGCGGAAGAAGCGGCTAAAAAAGAAGCCGAAGAAAAGGCTAAAAAAGACCGTGAAGAAAACCCAACCACAGAAGATTTGTTAAAACAAATTCGTGACCTTCTTAAAAAAGAAGCGTAAAAAAATAAAAACTTTACGCGTCTGCGGAATTTTCCGCAGACGCTTTTTTATTATACTAATCAATTTTTTTGTGACATAGCCTTATTTTAATATTCCCTGTTAAAATTAACCTGCCGTAAACGGTTGCAAAAATTTACGCGTTTTGTTATACTGTAAGTTAAGTTATTCTTATTCTATAATGTTTTTAAATATGAGGAAAAAATGACAGGAAATAAAGTTAATTTCAAAAAGCGTACTTTAAATAGAATATTCCCTACTCTTTTAATATCAATAGCCTTGCCGTTTATAGTATGTCTTTGTATTCCGTTTGAAATATACGGCAATAATTTAGACGAATTTTTGTTTTCCGCAAGCGGTTTTTTGCCGTTTTCATTACTGTTTACCCTACTTTTCACGGCGGTTTTCTTTTTCGCGCTAATTTTTTTACCGCAAAAAGCGTATAAAATCTGCTCGGCAATTTTGCTTGCGCTTTCATTTATGTTCTTTTTACAAGGCACTTATTTAAACGCAGGTTTATCTTCTCTTGCCGGCGATAATCTAGGAACTAAAACGGTAACTTCTGGTCAAAAAATATTCAACGTTATTCTTTGGGTAATAGTAATTGCGCTTGCAATTATACTTTCACTTTTTAAAGATAAAAACGGAATAATTGCAACGGTTGGCGTAATATTGAGCGCGGTAATTTTGGTTGCCCAACTCTCCGGCCCGCTTACCCTTGCATTATCAACGGACGGCGTTTTTAAAGATAAAGAAGATAGGGTTGCTTCCGCAAACGGTAGCGCTTCACATATTTTAACCACTAAAGATTTAACAACCGTTTCAACGGGTAAAAATATCTTCTATTTCTGCGTTGATAGGTTTGACCAAAAATACGCAAATCAAGCATACGAAGAATGCCCCGAAGTTTTTGACGTTTTAGACGGATTCACCGCCTTTGACGATAACCTTTCCGTTTACGGGCACACCTTCCCCGGTATTGCAAATCTTCTTACCACAGAACAATTCGACTGCAATAAATCCCGCGCGGACTTCCTTAACGGCGTTTATACAGAAAATAATACTTTAGACGTTCTTTACGAAAACGGTTATACGGTAAACCTTTTCACCCAACCTTATTACGCATATACTGACGCGTCTTATTTGCCCGATTACGTTGCAAACGTTTCAAAAGCAACTACTTACGAAGTCATAGGGCAACCTATGCTCCCCTTAACTATGATGCAAATTTCTTTATACCGTTGTTTCCCGCTTATATTAAAACCGCTGGTCGGCAACGTAACTTCCGCATCTTGCAACAATTACGTTTTCAGTCAAGGTGAAAACGGCTTTAGTCAATATTCAACCGATATGAAAAGCGTTTGGGAAAATATCTCTACCGCAACTTTTAAAACTACTGATAAAAACCTTTTCACTTTTATACATATTGAAGGTTGCCACGGTGTCGATTACGACGAAGAGTGGAACAAAGCAAGTTTATCAGAATCTAAAGACGTAATGATTTCTTTAAGAAACAGTTTTGATATTATAGGCGTTTACCTTAAAGCGCTCAAAAATTTAGGCGTTTACGATAATTCTACTATTATCATCACGGGCGACCACGCAGACCCCGTTGACGACGCATCCGACCTTGACGACGTTAGGCTTACCGCCCTTTACGTTAAACCTTCAGGTAGCGCAAGCGTAGCGCTAAAACGTTCAAAAGCGCAAGTTTGCCACGATAACGTTTGGCCAACTATTTTCAAATCTGAAAATATTACGCAAAGCGTAAACCAAAACAAAACCGTTTTTGAAGTTGATGAAAGCGTAAACGTTCCCCGCTATTATATATGGCAAACTTACGACGCAACGCTTAACGAATATATTTATTCAATAAACGGCGCTGGTAACGATTTTAATAACTGGAAACTTGAAAAAGAAAATTATTACGATAAATTTATAATGGACTAAAGGAAAATAAGTTTATGGACACCCTTATTTATTACGTTTGCATACCCCTAGGGTATCTTATGAAATGGTGCTGGCAACTCGTCGGCAACTACGGCGTAGCGATTATTTTATTTACGCTTGCAACAAAATTCGTTCTTTTACCCGTTTCTATATGGATACAAAAGAACTCTATATTAATGGTGAAAATTCAACCTGAAGTAAACTTTTTAAAAGCCAACCTTCAAGGCAATATTGACGCTATTGCGGACGAACAGTCAAAACTATTTAAGCGTGAGCATTATCACCCTATGCTCTCTATCATACCGCTTATTCTTCAAATCTTTTTACTGCTTGCCGTAGTGTTTATAATCTATCACCCGTTAAGTTACCTTTTCGGTTTTGCTGACGGAACTATAAACGCTATCGCCACGCATATAGGCGCGGATATAAGCGAATCGTCTTATCAAATCTCGATTATTGAAGCCATCAAAAACGGCACTCTTACACCTTCTACGCAAGTTGAAGGTGTTGCGCCGGAAACTTTGGCGCAAATAATTTCCGTCGTACAAGGTTTTAAGATGAACTTTCTTGGCGTAAACCTATCAACCGTTCCTGCAAACGTTTGGGGCGTTTACGTTCTTATCCCCGTTCTTGCAGGCGCATCATCTTGGGTAATGTGCTGGACGCAAAACCTTTCAAACGTTATCCAACACGAACAAGGCAAACTTAACCAGTACGGAATAATGATAGTAAGCGTAGCCCTTTCCCTTTATTTAGGGTTATTCGTACCTACAGGCATAGCGCTTTACTGGATTGCAAGCAACCTTTTATCAATAGCGCAAATGTATTTGTTAAACGTTGCAATAAATCCCAAAAAGTACGTTGACTACCAAGCGTTAGAACAAAGTCGCAAAGCGCTTGAAGCGGCAAAAGCATACGGCAAGGTCGATAAAAAAGACCCGCAGTATAAACTTATGAAAAAGCGCGAAAAGCAAGATTATAAAGCGTTTAAACATATTGCAAACAAACATATAGTTATATATTCTGAAAAAAGCGGTTTCTATAAATATTTCAAAGATATTATGGTTGAAATGTTAAAGCGTTCAAACGTTGTTATCCATTACGTAACGAACGATTATAACGACCAAATTTTTGAAATTGCTAAATCTGAACCGCGCATTAAGCCGTATTACATAAGTCTTAAAAAGACCGTTCTTTTAATGATGCTTGTTGAAACGGACGTGTTTATTATGACCACGCCTGACCTTGATAAGTTCTACTTAAAGCGTTCTTTTATCAAAAAGGATATTGAATATATTTACGCCCCGCACGACACTATGAGCGCGCACATGGGCTTTAACGAAGGCGCTTTCGACGCGTTCGATACTATTCTTTGCGTAGGCCCGCACTTCGTAAACGAAATACGCGCTACCGAAAAAGCGTATAACCTTCCCGCAAAAAAACTTGTGGAATTTGGTTTCCCCTTGCTTGACGAATTAGTTGAAAAAGGCAGAAAAGAAAGAGAAACTAAAGTCGGCGGAATAAAACAAATCTTAATAGCGCCGTCTTGGCAGGAAGATAACCTTCTCGTCTCTTGCATTGATACGCTTATTGAAAATTTATATTGTGACGAATATCATATAACCGTTCGCCCCCACCCTGAATTCGTTAAGAGATTTGGCTATCAGTTAAACCAAATAGTAGATAAATATAAAGATTACGACAGCGCAAAACTTTCATTTGAACTTGATTTTTCTAACAATAAATCAATATATTCTGCCGACCTTTTAATAACCGACTGGTCAGGGATTGCAGCGGAATACTGCTTTGCTACGGGTAGACCCGCGCTATTCGTAAATACCAAAATGAAAGTTTCAAATCAAAACTGGGAAAAGATTAACGTTACCCCCGTTGAAATAAAGATAAGAAACGAACTCGGCGTTGCCGTAAATAAAGAAGATTTAGTAAACGTTTCTTCAACCGTTAAAGATTTATTTAATAACGGTGAAAAATATAAACAAAAAATCGACGAATACTTTAAGACTTTCACCTTTAACCACGGCACGGCTGCCGCTAAAGGCGCAACTTATATTCTTAATTCAATAGTCGAAAAAAAGAAAAACGCTAAAAAATAACTTTGCATAAACCAAAGGAGATTAAAAATGAACTTATTAACAAACTTAAACCAACTGCTTTACATTGACCCAGCAGCCACTTCCGTACTGCTAACTTCAATCACCGCTATCGTCGTAGCGCTAGGCGCGTCGGCAATAGTAATTTGGCGTAAACTTAAAAAGAACGTTAAAAAAGCGCTCAAAATTGATGAAAACACCGGCAAAGAAGTTGAAGAAGATTTAGTTATTACCGAAGATTCTGCTAACGCTGAAGAAGTTAAAGAAGAAAGCGCAGTTACCAAAGAAAAAATAGAAGAAGATAAATAATTAAAATGTTAAACTTTACGGTTGGACCCGTTCAAATCGGAGAAAGCGTTTTAAATATAGGTAGTGAACAAGTACCGTATTTTAGAACGCCGGAATTTTCTGCCGTTATGCGGGAAAATGAAAATTTAATGCTTGAATTTACAGACGCGCTCAAAACTTCAAGGGCTGTGTTTTTAACAGGTTCTGGAACGGCTGCTATGGAAGCGGCAGTTATTAACGCTTTAACGGAAAAAGATAAGGTGTTAATAATTAACGGCGGTAGTTTCGGGCAAAGGTTTACCGATATTTGTAAAATACACAATATCCCCTTTGACGAAATAAAGTTGCCTTACGGTAGCGCGCTTACTAAAGAAATTTTAAGCGAATACGAAAGCGCATATTATTCTGCAATGCTAATCAACTTGCACGAAACTTCTACGGGCGTTTTATACGATATTAACTTGGTTAAAGATTTTTGCGCCAAGAAAGATATGTTTTTGATAGTAGATGCGATTAGTTGCTTTTTAGCAGAAGATATAAGCGTTTCCCGTGACGGTATTGACGTGTTACTTACAGGCTCTCAAAAAGCGCTTGCTTGCCCGCCGGGCGTATCTGTTTTGGTACTTTCCGAAAAGGCAGTTAAACGCGTTTTTGAAACACCGCAAAAGTGTATGTATCTTGACTTAAAAAGCGCGCTTATTAACGGTGAAAGGGGGCAAACGCCCTTTACGCCTGCCGTTTCAATATTGTTACAGATAAACCAAAGATTAAAAGAAATTAAGGCTAACGGTGGCGTTAAAACGGAAATTGAAAAAGTGAAATCACTTGCCGAATATTTTAGGGAGAAAATTAAACCTTTCCCCTTTAAGAACTTTTCTAACGCGCCATCTAACGCCGTAACCGCTCTTAAAACCGACGGCGTTTCGGCACACGGTATTTTTACCGTACTAAAAGACGAATACGGCATTTGGGTCTGCCCCAACGGCGGTGAGTTGAAAGAAACGGTTTTCCGCGTTGGTCATATAGGCAATTTAACTTTTAACGATTACGATACGCTAATCAATGCGCTTTACGATATGAAAAAAAGGGGGCTTATAAATGGTTAAAGTTATAACCTACGGCACTTACGACCTTTTACATTTCGGTCACATAAACTTGCTTAAAAACGCAAAGGCGCTAGGCGATTATTTAATTGTAGGCATCACCGCAGACGAATTTGATATGCGTCGCGGTAAACTTAACGTAAAACAGTCGTTATTAGAACGCGCCCAAGCCGTTAAAGAAACGGGGCTTGCCGACCAAATTATTATTGAAGAATATGAAGGTCAAAAAATTGACGATATAAAAAAATACGGCGTTGATATTTTCACCGTCGGGTCGGACTGGGTTGGCAAATTCGATTATCTAAATGAATTTTGTAAAGTCGTTTATCTTCCCCGTACGGACGGAGTTTCAAGTTCTGAAGAAAGGAGCAAGTTAAACTCTATTAAATTAGGTATCGTTGGCGAAGCGTCTTACATCAATAAATACGTTAAAGAAACTGCATACGCTAACGGTTTAGAAACGGTTGGCATCAACGCGTTAAGCACGGCAAAATTTAATCCTGAACTTTTACCGCTAATTAACGATAAACCTTACAAAGAGTTTTTAGACGGCGTTGACGCAGTTTATATTGCAACCCAACCCAAATATCACTACGAACAAATTAAAGAAGCCTTATCACGCGGTAAGCACGTTTTATGTGAATCCCCGATTGCCTTAAACAAAAAGGAAGCAAGCGAACTCTTTTCTCTAGCAGAAGATAAAGGCTGTATTTTAATGGAAGCAATTAAAACCGCTTATTCGGTTGCGTATAATAGACTTTTGTTGCTTACCAAAATGGGTGAAATCGGTGAAGTAGTATCAATTGACGCAACCTGTACCAGCCTATTAAATATCGCTGATAATGAAAAATTAGGGCTTGAATGGAGCGGAATGCACGCTTGGGGACCTACGGCTATGCTACCTATATTCCAAATTTTAGGCAGAGATTATAAGTCTAAAAAT
>JAFVOV010000030.1 GCA_017505675.1 Clostridia bacterium | reverse complement strand
TTTGAAACGGTTTCAGGCTTTACTACTACGGGCGCATCAATACTTTCTAACGTAGAAATTTTATCAAAAAGTATAATGTTTTGGCGTGTTTTTACGCATTGGATAGGTGGTATGGGCATTCTCGTTTTCGTGTTGGCGGTTGTCCCTGGTCACAATTCTGGGATTATGCACGTTTTTCGTGCGGAGTCACCGGGTCCTACGGTTGGAAAGTTCGTAAGTAAACTTTCGTTTACTGCTAAAATTTTATACGGCATATATTCCGTTATGACAGTTATCCAAATTATAATGTTAATTTGCGGTGGTAACGGAATATACGATAGCGTTTTAATTTCTTTTTCAACTGCAGGCACGGGGGGCTTTGGGTTTAGAAACGATAGCATGGCTAGTTTTAACACCTATTCGCAAATGGTAACTGCAGTATTTATGTGCTTATTTGCTTTCAATTTTAACTTTTTCTATTTGATACTTATTAAAAATTTCAGCAAGGCGTTTAAGGGTGAAGAAGTGCGCGCGTACGTTATAGCCGTGGTTGTTTCTACTTTAATTATTGCGTTCAATATTTTATCGTCTTGCGTTAATTTTGGCGACGCGCTTGCGCAGTCCTTTTTCCAAGTAGCATCAATTAGTTCAACTACTGGTTTTAGTAGCGCTAATTTTGACGCTTGGCCTGACCTATCTAAAGGAATTTTATTAGTACTTACCATTATAGGCGCTTGCGGGGGTTCGACCGGTGGCGGAATTAAGTTTGCTAGACTGGGTATTTTAATAAAATCAAGCGCATCTGATTTTAAGCGTTTTATTCATCCGCGCGCAGTTGTTGTCACTAAATTTGAAGGCGAGCCTATTGGCGATGAAACTATTAGAAACGTAAGAACTTATTTCTTGTTTTGGGTAATTATCGTTATTTTATCAACGCTATTACTGAATATTGACGCGCACGCAGATTTGTTTTCTGATTTTTCTGCAACGCTAGCGTGTATAGGTAACGTAGGCCCGGGCTTTGGCGCAGTTGGACCGCTTATGAATTACGGTGCTTATTCAGGGTTTTCAAAAATTGTGCTTTCAGCCGTTATGCTTTTAGGTAGATTGGAAATTTTCCCTATACTTATTTTGTTCGCGCCAAGAACGTGGAAACGCGGATAAAAAAGTTATCTTTAAAGCATTTAAAATGCTTTCGCACGCGTTAAAATATTTGACATTTTTTCCCGATAAATGTTATACTTATACCGTCATTTGAAATTTGTTGTTTTTTACGACTGACGGATAAGCGGGTTCACCTGCGTGGAGTGAAAAACATATAGTTTTTTGTCGACCGTCTGGGCAGTTTGTTTTTTCAAACTGCCTTTTTAAATTTACGGCTATTTGAAATTTATTTTTACGGAGTGTTTATATGAAAAAAGTTGCAGTTGTAATGGGTAGCGATAGCGACCTTAAAGTAGTTGAAAAGGCGATTACCACCTTGAAAAGTTACGGCGTAGAAACGGAAGTGCACGTTTATTCTGCTCACCGCACGCCCGTTGAAGCAAAAGAATTTACCGCATCAGCAAGGGATAACGGCATAGGCGTTATTATTGCTTGCGCAGGTAAAGCCGCGCACCTTGCAGGCGCAATAGCCGCAAACACTACTTTGCCCGTTATAGGTATTCCTATTAAAGCGTCTGCGCTTGAAGGGATGGACGCGCTTTTATCAACCGTTCAAATGCCCGCGGGAATCCCCGTTGCAACGGTTGCTATAGACGGCGCGGAAAACGCTGCGCTCCTTGCGATACAAATTCTTGCTGTTGAAGATAAAACCCTTGCGGAAAAACTTCAAGCGGCGCGCGACGAAAAGAAAACCAAAATTTTAGCAAAAGATGCGGAAATAAACGCTCAATATAAATAAAAGGCTATTAAAAGTGAAACGCAAAAACGCGTTCTCACTTTTCTACGTTTAAGGTGTATTTTTATGGAGGACTTATATATGAACAAGATACACGAAGAATGCGGGGTTTTCGGGGTATACGCATCCGAGACCTGTAACGTTGCAAGTATGACTTATTATGCGTTGTACGCCCTTCAACACCGTGGGCAAGATGCTTGCGGAATAGTCGTAAACGACGGTGGCGTGTTTACGGCTAAAAAAGATTTAGGGCTTGTTGGCGACGTGTTTACTAAAGAAACGCTTAAAAGTTTAGGTCACGGTAAACTTGCAGTCGGTCACGTTTTTGCTGGAACTAAAGGCTCGGTCAATATCGCTAACGCGCAACCGCTCGTTGTAAATCACGTTAAAGGCAGTATGGCAATAGCGTTTAACGGTAATTTAATTAATAAAAATGAATTAAGAAACAAGTTAGAACTTGAAGGCTCAATTTTCCACTCCACGGGCGATGCTGAAGTTATTGCTTACGAAATTATAAAAGAAAGGTTAAAATCCCCGTCTATAGAACACGCTTTAGTCGGCGCAATGAAGCAACTTAAAGGCGCGTATTGCATAGTTGTTATGTCGCCAACCAAGATTGTTGCGGCGCGTGACCCCAACGGTTTTAGACCGCTTTGTTACGGTAAGACTGAAGACGGCTCTTACGTTGTTGCTTCTGAAAGTTGCGCTCTTGATGCCGTTGGCGCTAAACTCGTGCGTGACGTTAAACCGGGTGAAGTGATTGTTATAGACGCAATGGGCGTTCGCTCAATGGCTGACCATTGCGGAACGGCGCCTATGACTTCTTGTATTTTTGAATTCGTATATAACGCCCGCCCTGATTCGGTGGTTGACGGTTATTCAGTTCACGAAGCAAGGGTGGAAATGGGTAAATATCTTGCAAAAAAATATCCCGTTGATGCAGACGTGGTAATAAGCGTACCGGATTCTGGTAACGACGCGGCTATTGGTTACGCTAGAGAATCAGGGATACCGTACGAACTCGGTTTCCTTAAAAACAAATACGTTGGAAGAACTTTTATCTTCCCCGACCAAAAGGATAGGGAAGACCAAGTTAGAAAAAAACTTAACCCTATTTCGTCAGTCGTAAACGGCAAACGCGTAGTTATGGTTGATGACTCTATCGTTAGGGGAACAACCAGCGGAAGGGTTGTAAAACTTTTAAGAGAAGCGGGTGCGACAGAAGTGCATTTTATGGTTTCTTCCCCACCGTTCTTATTCCCGTGTTATTACGGAACGGACGTTCCTGATAAGAGTATGCTTATAGCAAACCAACATACTAAAGAAGAAATTAGGCAAATGATAGGCGTTGATAGTTTGTGCTATTTAGACCTTGAAGATATGAAAAAAATAGCAACTATGGGCGGTAAAAACGGATTCTGTTACGCTTGCTTTAACGGTGAATATTCTACTGAAATCCCAAGCCCGACAACGAATAAGTACGAAGTAAAAATTAACATTGAAGAAAAAACCAAAAGACATTTATAAAACGGAGAGATAAAAATGGAAAAGAGTTATAGTGAAAGTTATAAAGCAGCCGGCGTTGATATTACCGCAGGCTACAAGGCCGTTGAACTTATGAAAGGTCATATTAAAAGAACAATGACCGACGGCGTTTGTTCTGATATCGGCGGTTTCGGCGGGTTGTTTAAACTCGGCAAGGTTAAAAACCCCGTTCTAGTTAGCGGAACTGACGGCGTAGGAACAAAACTTAAAATTGCCTTCCTTATGAATAAGCATAACACGGTTGGTATTGACTGCGTTGCAATGTGTGTGAATGACGTTATTTGTTGTGGCGCTAAACCGTTATTCTTCCTTGACTATATTGCGGTTGGCAAAAACGTACCCGAACGCGTAGCGTCTATAGTGGAAGGCGTTGCTGAAGGTTGCGTTCAAGCAGGTTGCGCGCTTATTGGTGGTGAAACTGCGGAAATGCCCGGATTTTATCCCGTTGACGAATATGATTTAGCAGGCTTTGCAGTTGGCGTAGTTGATAAAAAGAAAATTTTAGATAATAAAAAGATGCAGGCAGGTGACGTTGTTATTGCTATACCGTCATCAGGCGTTCACAGCAACGGATTTTCTTTGGTAAGAAAGGTTTTTGACGTAGAAAAAGCAGACCTTAAAACTCCGCTTGAAGCGCTCGGTGGAAAGAGTTTGGGCGAAACCTTGCTCACTCCGACCAAAATTTACGTAAAGGCTATTATGTCGCTTTTAGAAAAGAAAGTGAACGTAAGGGCAATTTCACATATTACGGGCGGTGGTTTCTATGAAAATATTCCTAGAAGTATCCCTGAAGGTTTCGGCGCTAAAATTGAAAAGAGCGCGGTTAAAATTCTTCCCGTATTTAATATGCTTGCAAAAGAAGGCAATATTTCCGAACGCGATATGTTCAACACTTTCAATATGGGCGTTGGTATGAGCGTTGTCGTTAAGAAAGAAGATGCTGATAAAGCGGTTAATATTTTGCGCATGGCAGGTGAAAACGCTTACGTTATGGGCGAAATAGTTAAATCAGACAATAAGATTGAAATTTTATAATTATGGAAAAAAAGGTTAAAGTTGCCGTTCTAGTTTCGGGCGGCGGCACTAATTTACAGGCGCTAATTGATTATTCTTTAAGTGGGAAATTAAAAAGCGGTGAAATAGTTAAGGTTATATCTAGTAAAGAAGGCGCTTACGCGCTAACCCGCGCGGAAAACGCAAATATTGAAGGCGTAACCGTATCTAGAAAAGGCAAAACGCAACAAGAATTTGAAAAAGGCATTTTATTAGAACTTGCAAATTGTGGCGCTGAAGTTATAGTTCTTGCAGGTTTTATGTGCATTTTATCAAAGGACTTTACCGATAAATACGTTGATAGAATTATTAACGTTCACCCAGCGCTTATCCCTAGTTTTTGCGGTGAAGGTTATTACGGCTTAAAAGTTCACGAAGCGGCTTTAAGTTACGGCGTAAAAGTTACGGGCGCAACCGTGCATTTCGTAAATGAAATAGCAGACGGCGGTAAAATCATAATGCAAAAGGCTGTTAAAGTAAAAGACGGCGACACGCCTGAAGTTTTGCAAAAAAGAGTTATGCAAGAAGCGGAATGGAAAATTCTTCCCGCATCTTTAGAAATGGTATGTAAAAAAGTTCTTAAAGGAGAAATATAATGAGCGTAAAAGGATTAAATGAAATTAAAAATTTGTTAGTAAATAACAGTTATCCCGGCAGGGGGATTATAGTGGGAAAAAGCGCCGACGGAAAGAGCGCAATGTTCGCTTATTTTATTATGGGCAGAAGCGCAAACAGCCGTAACCGTATTTTTGAAAGATACGCTGGCGGTATGAGAACCAAGGCTTTTGATGAAAGCAAGTTGGTTGACCCAAGTCTTATAATTTATAATCCTTATTTGGAATGTGGTAAAAGCGATATAGTTACTAACGGCGACCAAACTGATACGGTGTTTAATTATATCAAAGAAAATGGTGACGACGGATTTGCGTTTGAAAAATCTCTCCATACTCGCGAATTCGAGCCCGATAACCCCAACTTTACGCCTAGAATTTCCGCAATATTAAATTATGACTTTGATAAAACGGCTTTTAATTATAAACTTTCTATATTAAAGTCAAGCGACGGCAACCCCGGAGTTTGCGATAGATATTTTTACAGTTATTTGCCTATTAACGGTTTAGGGCATTTTATTCACACTTACGAATGTGATGGTAACCCCATTCCGTCTTTTTACGGCGAACCTGAAAGGGTAGTTCTTCCGAACACCGCAAGTGAACTTGCAGAATTAGTTTGGAACAACTTAAATGAAGACAATAAAGTTTCTTTATTCGTGCGCGTAGTTCCGCTTGATGGTAGCGCGGTAGAAGAAATTATTATCAATAAAAACAAATAGGAGAAAAAAGATGCAAGAGTTAGAACTTAAATACGGTTGTAACCCCAACCAAAAACCCGCAAGAATTTTTATGGAAAACGGCAAAGATTTGCCCATCACGGTTTTAAACGGTAAACCCGGGTATATCAATTTTTTAGATGCTTTTAATTCGTGGCAACTCGTTAAAGAATTAAAAGAAGCAACGGGTAAGGCATGCGCGGCATCTTTCAAACACGTTAGCCCGGCAGGCGCTGCGGTAGGCGAAAAACTTACCGACGCTCAAAAGAAAGCCTGCTTTGTTGACGATATTGAAGGGCTTGACAATTCTCCTATCGCGTGCGCTTACGCAAGAGCAAGGGGAACGGATAGAATGAGTTCTTTCGGTGACTGGATAGCGCTCTCTGACGAATGTGACGAAGTTACCGCAAATATTATTAAAAGGGAAGTTTCCGACGGCGTAATCGCGCCATCTTATTCACCTAAAGCGCTTGAAATATTAAAGGAAAAGAGAAAAGGAACTTATAACGTAGTTCAAATTGACCCCGCTTATATTCCAGAAGAAAAAGAAGTTAAACAAGTTTACGGAATTTCTTTTGAACAGGGCAGAAATAATTTTAAGATTGATAAAGAGTTGGTGACCAAACAAATCGTTACCGCAAATAAAAATCTTCCTGAAAGCGCTATTACCGATATGATAATTTCTTTAATTACCTTAAAGTATACGCAATCTAACTCGGTATGCTTTGCGCATAACGGACAGGCTATCGGCGTTGGCGCAGGTCAACAGTCAAGAATTCATTGTACTAGACTTGCTGCAAGCAAGGCAGATAACTGGTTCTTACGCCAAAGCGATAGGGTGCTTAATCTTCCTTTCCTTGATACTCTCGGTAGACCTGACCGTAACAACGTTATAGATATTTATATTTCAGACGAATGTGAAGATTTGTTGGTTGACGGCGTTTGGCAGAAATATTTTAAGGTTAAACCCGCGCTTTTCACTAAAGCAGACAAAAAAGAAATTTTATCTAAAGTTTCCGGCGTTGTTTTGGGTTCTGACGCGTTTTTCCCGTTTAGCGATAATATTGAACGCGCGGCAAAAAGCGGTGTTAAATACGTCGTTCAACCGGGTGGCTCTGTTCGTGATGACGTTGTTATTGACGCTTGCGACCAAAGGGATATGGTTATGTCCTTTACCGGTATGAGATTATTCCATCACTAATTTTCGGAGAAGTATAATGAGAGTTTTAGTCGTAGGTAACGGCGGTAGAGAACACGCCATTATTCAAAGTTTAAAAAAGAGTAAAAAAATAAAAGAAATTTTTGCTATCGCTGGTAACGGCGGTATTGCGTATGATGCAACCACCGTTGATATGAACGTTAAAGACGTTGAAAAGGTTGCAGAGTGGGCGGAAAAAAATAAAATTGATTTTGCTTGCGTTGCACCTGACGACCCGTTGGTGCTCGGCGCAGTTGACCTTTTAGAAGAAAAAGGCATACCTTGTTTCGGTCCTAAAAAAGACGCGGCAATAATTGAAGGTAGCAAAATATTTTCTAAAAATTTAATGAAAAAATACGGCATACCTACCGCAAATTATGAAACCTTTTCGGATATGGATTCCGCTATTAAATATCTTGAAACTCAAGATATGCCTATCGTTATTAAGGCGGACGGGCTTGCGCTCGGTAAAGGCGTTATAATTGCGGAAAATTTAGAAGATGCAAAATCTGCCGTCAAGTCTATGATGGAAGATAAAGTTTTCGGCGCGTCCGGCGCAAACGTAGTAATTGAAGAATTTTTAACAGGGCCAGAAGTTTCCGTTCTTTCTTTTACTGACGGTAAAACGTTAGTGCCTATAATTTCTTCAATGGACCATAAACGCGCGCTTGATAACGATAAAGGGCTTAACACCGGCGGTATGGGTACGGTTGCGCCAAACCCGTATTACACGGATGCCGTTGCAAAAGAGTGTATGGAAAAAATATTCTTACCCACTATGGACGCTATGAATAAAGAAGGCAGAACGTTTAAGGGGTGCTTATATTTTGGACTTATGCTTACGCCAAAAGGACCTAAAGTAATTGAATATAATTGCCGTTTCGGCGACCCTGAAACTCAAGTTGTTTTACCACTTCTTAAAACCGATTTGTTTGAAATTATGCAAGCGGTTGCTGAAGAAAGGTTATCGGAAATTAACGTTGAGTTTAAAAAGAAATCTGCTTGTTGCGTTATTATGGCAAGCAAAGGCTACCCTGAAAAATACGATAAAGGTTTTGAAATAGTTTATAAAACTAGCAGAAAGAACGTTTTCGTTGCGGGCGCTAAACTCGATAACGGTAAACTTTTAACTAACGGTGGCAGGGTATTAGGCGTTACCGCAATAGCGGGCAACCTTAAAAACGCTATAAAGAAGGCATATAAAAAAGTAGGAAAAATCAGTTTTGAAAACGCGTATTACCGTAAAGATATAGGTCAGCGCGCTCTAAAAGCACATGGAGATAAATAATTATGGTTTACAGAATTTACGTTGCTAAAAAACCCGAATTTGCTAACGAAGCAAACGCACTTAAAGGGGAAATAAACAACCTTTTGAAAATTGATACTATATCGTCCGTTTCGGTTATCAACCGTTACGACGTGGAAGATATTGAAAAAGAACTTTTCGTTAGATGTATAAGTTCGGTTTTTTCCGAACCGCAAATTGACGATACTTTTAACGAACTTCCCAAAGCGGATTACGTTTTTGCAGTTGAACCGTTGCCCGGCCAGTTTGACCAACGCGCGGACTCTGCTGCGCAATGTATTCAACTTTTTTCCGCAGGTAATCGCCCCGTGGTTAAAACGGCAAAAGTTTACGCAATAAACGGTAAACTTTCAGATGCAGAACTTTCCGCTATTAAAAAGTACGTTATTAACCCCGTAGAATGTAGAGAAGCGGATTTAGCGGAAAAACAAACGCTTGCAATGGATTTTGAACTTCCTGAAACGGTGGA
This sequence comes from Clostridia bacterium, assembly GCA_017505675.1. Taxonomy (GTDB): domain Bacteria; phylum Bacillota; class Clostridia; order Christensenellales; family Borkfalkiaceae; genus UBA1259. Next base: position 7,648 of record JAFVOV010000030.1, on the reverse strand, counting down.
AACGCTTAACGGGTTTAATAAGTATGATGAAAATCAACTTGCAACTTTCCTTAAAGCAAAAGGTCTTGCAATGGATATTGACGACCTAAAATTCTTACAAGCGTATTTTATTAAAGAAGATAGAGACCCCACTATCACCGAAATTAAGATGATAGATACTTACTGGTCTGACCATTGCCGTCATACTACCTTTTTGACGACTATTGCATCCGTTAAGTTTGAAGACGAACTTGCCGATAAAATTTACACGGAATATCTTGAAACTAGAAAGGCGCTTAACAGAACTAAACCTATAAACTTAATGGACCTTGCAACTATTGCTACCCGTTATCATAAAAAGACGGGCGCTCTTCCCAAAATTGACGAGTCTGAAGAAATTAACGCTTGTACTGTTAAAATCAAAGTGAACGTTGGCGGGGAAATGCAAGACTGGTTGCTTTTATTTAAAAACGAAACGCACAATCACCCGACGGAAATCGAGCCGTTCGGTGGCGCTGCAACCTGTATCGGTGGCGCTATCCGCGACCCGTTGTCAGGCAGAAGTTACGTTTACGCAGCAATGCGCGTTACCGGCGCTGCTGACCCGTTAAAACCGCTTAACGAAACTATTAAGGGTAAACTTCCCCAAAGAAAAATCGTTACTACGGCGGCTAGCGGTTATTCTTCTTACGGTAACCAAATCGGCCTTGCAACAGGTATCGTTGATGAAATTTATCACGACGGTTACGTTGCAAAGCGTATGGAAATCGGCGCGGTTATTGCCGCTGCGCCCGAAATTAACGTTCGCCGTGAAGTTCCTGCTAAAGGTGACGTTGTTATATTACTCGGCGGTAGAACGGGTAGGGACGGCTGTGGCGGTGCTACAGGCTCGTCTAAATCACATAATTTAGAATCACTTACTTCTTGTGGCGCAGAAGTTCAAAAGGGTAACGCGCCTGAAGAAAGAAAATTACAAAGATTATTTAGAAATCCTAACGCGTCGCGTTTAATTAAGCGTTGTAACGACTTTGGCGCGGGCGGTGTTTCCGTTGCTATCGGCGAACTTGCAGACGGGCTTAATATCGACCTTGATAAAGTTCCTAAAAAGTACGAAGGTCTTGACGGAACGGAACTTGCTATAAGTGAATCTCAAGAAAGAATGGCGGTTGTGGTTGAAGAAAAGGACGTTGAAAAGTTTATGGCGCTTGCAGGTGAAGAAAACTTGGAAGCAACCGTAGTTGCAACCGTTACCGACAACGCAAGACTTAAAATGACTTGGAAAGGAAACGTTATCGTTGATATTTCAAGGGAATTCTTAAACAGCAACGGCGCGGAAAAGAAAACGGATGTTAAAGTTGTTAAACAAGTTCTTGCAGAAAAAGAAATTCCTTCAGACTTTAAGTCGGGTATGAAAGCGCTTGCAGTTGATTTAAATGCGTGTAGTAAGCGTGGGCTTTCAGAAAGATTTGACTCTACTATCGGCGCAGGCACGGTGCTTATGCCGTTCGGTGGTAAAAATCAAAGAACGCCTATTCAAGCAATGGTTAATAAGGTTTCGGTTGAAAATGCAGATACTGATACTTGCTCGTTTATGAGTTGGGGCTATAATCCGTTTATAGCAGAAAAAAGCCCGTTATACGGCGGTTATTACGCGGTTATTGAAAGCGTATGTAAACTTATCGCAAGCGGCGCTACTTTTGAAGATACTTACCTTACCTTCCAAGAATATTTTGAAAAGCCGAATAAAGATGCAAGCCGTTGGGGTAAACCGCTCGGCGCATTGCTCGGCGCATTTAGGGCGCAAAGAGAATTGAAACTTTCCGCTATCGGCGGTAAGGACTCTATGAGTGGTTCTTTTGAGAATATTGACGTTCCGCCAACCTTGGTTTCCTTTGCGGTAACCACGGATACGCTTGACAAGGTTATTTCACCCGAATTTAAGAAAGCGGGCAGTAAAGTAGTTCTTCTTCCAGCTAAAAAGACTGCTGAAGGGCTTATTGATACGGCGGATTTAATTGAGAATTTCGGCATAATAGAAAAACTCAATTCAGAAGGTAAAATCCTTTCAATATATACGCCCACTTACGGCGGTGTTGCAGAAGCAATAATGAAAATGTGCTTTGGTAACGGCATAGGCTTTAAATACGCAAGTGCGTCGTTAAAAGATATTTTCGGCTATAATTACGGCGCGTTTATCATTGAATTAGATGGCGACGTGAAAGTTGAAAAGGCTATCGCGCTTGGCGAAACTTCTGATAAAGCAGAAATTAGTTATAACGGTGAAAAGGTTTGCCTTGACTGCATCTTAAACGCTTATGAAGATAAGTTAGAAAGCGTGTTTAAGTGTAACGACGTTAAGCATACCGACGGTGAAATTCCCGCTATTGAATTTAATGCAAGCAAATGGAATTATTCACCCACCAAGTTTGCTAAACCTAGAGTGTTAGTTCCCGTATTCCCCGGTACTAACTGTGAATACGATACTAAAAAGGCTTTCGCAAGGGAAGGCGCGGACGTTGAAATTTTCGTTATAAAGAATATCGGTGACGTTAAAGAATCTGTTGACGCATTTGCAAATAAGATTAAAAACAGCCAAATTATTTTCGTTCCGGGCGGGTTCTCAGGCGGTGACGAACCTGACGGTTCAGGTAAGTTTATAACGGCGTTCTTCCGCAATAAAGCAATTAAAGAAAACGTGAGCGACCTTTTAGACGTTAGAAAAGGTTTGGTTGGCGGTATTTGTAACGGTTTCCAAGCGCTCATTAAGTTAGGGCTTGTTCCTTATGGAAAGATTACTGATGAAGTTACTGAAGATATGCCAACTTTAACTTTCAACACGATTGCAAGGCATCAATCAATGCTTGTTAGAACGCGCATTGCGTCAAATAAATCACCGTGGCTTATGGAAACTAACGTGGGTGACGTTTACACCGTTCCGATTTCACACGGCGAAGGTAGATTTATTATCAAAGACGAATTACTTAACGAACTTATTAAAAACGGTCAAGTGGCAACGCAATACGTTGACGAAACAGGCGCGCCCACTTACGATATTAAGTTCAACCCCAACAACTCCGTATACGCGATTGAAGGTATAACTTCACCCGACGGCAGAGTTTTTGGTAAGATGGGTCACTCTGAAAGAACTGGTAACGGATTATATAAGAACGTTGACGGTAACTACGATATCGGTATGTTCCGTTCGGCGGTTAAATACTTTAAGTAAGATAAATTACGATAGGTGAATTATGGGTTATAAAAGTGATATTGAAATTGCGCAGAGTGTAACGCCTAAACACATTACCGATATTGCTAAAAGCGCTGGCGTTCCGCTAAAGTACGTTGAGCAGTACGGTAACTACAAGGCTAAAATAGACCTTTCTTTGCTTGATGAAAAAGATAGAAAAGACGGAAAACTTATTTTAGTTACGGCAATTACCCCAACGCCTGCGGGTGAAGGCAAAACCACAACCACAATAGGGCTTGCGGATGGATTAAAACGCATAGGTAAAAACGTTGCGGTTGCGCTCCGTGAACCTTCTTTAGGACCTGTTTTCGGTGTTAAAGGTGGCGCGGCTGGCGGTGGCTGGGCGCAAGTTATACCTATGGAAGATATAAATCTTCATTTTACGGGCGATTTCCACGCTATAGGCGCGGCTAATAATCTTCTTGCGGCAATGCTTGATAACCACATTTATCAAGGCAACGCGCTCAATATCGACCCTAGAAAAATTACTTGGAAAAGATGCGTTGATATGAACGACCGTCAACTTCGCTTCGTAGTAGACGGTTTGGGTGGTAAAGTAAACGGTGTTCCTAGAGAAGACGGTTACGATATTACCGTTGCGTCGGAAATTATGGCGGTTCTATGTTTATCCACTTCAATTAGCGACCTTAAAGAAAGGCTTTCTAAAATTATAGTGGGGTATACTTATGACGATAAGCCCGTAACGGCAGGTCAACTTAAAGCGCACGGCGCAATGGCGGCGCTACTTAAAGACGCTATAAAGCCTAACCTTGTGCAGACTTTAGAATGCACGCCCGCGTTCGTTCACGGCGGTCCGTTTGCTAATATTGCGCACGGGTGCAACTCGGTTATGGCTACTAAAATGGCTATGAAGTTCGGTGATTACGCCGTTACTGAAGCGGGTTTTGGCGCGGATTTAGGCGCGGAAAAATTCCTTGATATTAAATGCCGTTTGGCAGGGCTTAAACCAGATGCCGTTGTTATCGTTGCAACGATTAGGGCGCTTAAAATGCACGGTGGTTTAAGTAAAACCGAACTTAATAACGAAGATTTTACTGCGCTTGAGAAAGGGCTACCGAACCTTTTGCGCCACGTTCATAATATAAAAGACGTTTATAAATTACCGTCAGTCGTTGCAGTAAACCGTTTCCCAACCGATACTGATAAAGAAATTGAATTAGTTATTGAAAAGTGTAAAGAACTTGGCGTAAACGTAGTTCTTTCAACCGTTTGGGCAGACGGCGGTAAGGGCGGTGAAGCGCTTGCGCGCGAAGTTGTTAATCTTTGTGAAAAGGATAACGATTTTACTTTTAGTTACGATTTAGAACAAAGTATTAAAGAAAAAATCAATAGCATTGCAACCAAAGTTTACGGCGGTGACGGCGTGATATTTACGCCAGAAGCGGAAAAACAAATTAAAACGCTTGAAAGTTTGGGATTTAATAATCTTCCCGTATGCGTTGCAAAAACGCAGTATTCGTTCTCTGACGATATGACTAAACTTGGCGCGCCAACGGGCTTTAAGATTACCGTTCGTTCGCTAAAAGTTTCCGCAGGCGCAGGCTTTATAGTGGTTTTAACCGGTAATATTATGACTATGCCGGGTCTACCGAAAGTTCCCGCAGCGGAAAATATAGACGTTACTTCAGACGGCAAAATTACAGGGTTATTCTAAAACTGTTTAAGTTTTTAGGTGGATGATTTGATTTATTTTTTAAGTGACGTTCACGAAGATATAAATTTTAGCGGATTAAAAAAATATGTAGAAATTGCAACCGATAAAGATTTGCTCATTATTTTAGGTGACGTGGGTCTTAACTTTACTAATACAGAAGAAAATAAATTGTTTAGCGAGAATTTTTTATCTATAAATAAAAAGATAGCCTTTATTGAAGGTAATCATGAAAACTTTGGCTATATAAATTCTTTTCCTGTAGTAAAGTGGAACGGCGGATTAGCGCATAAATTAACGGACAACATAGTGCATTTAATTCGTGGAAATATTTATACTATTGACGGGCTAAAATTTTTCACTTTCGGCGGATGTAAAAGTTCTCAAAAATGGAAAGATGCAGGTCTTTGGTTTTTAGGGGAAGAAGCAACGGAAGAAGAAATTTCGTTTGCCGTGCAAAATCTAAAAAATAATGAAAACTCGGTAGATTATATTTTGACGCATAAATATGAAAACGGCGCGTATGAAAATCAAAGTTTACCGCTATTAAATTTGTGTGATTATTTAGATAAAAAAGTTAAATTTAACAAATGGCTTTCAGGGCATTGGCATAGAGAATTTAATTATGATGAAAAGCATATATGTATATATGACCGCTTAATATCCATTGAAGAACTTTAATAATTATCGCATTAAAAAATCCCCTTTTTATTTAAATATGAAAAGGGGATAAGTGTTTTAAAATCAATTCCCCCGCGCAAAACCTACGCAGGGGAATATATTTCTGTTAATTACGTATTCAGTTTTAATCGGGCGCTTAATTTAACTTTATTTCTTAAAGTACCCGCTTTCTTTTTAAGCAACTCTGCTTTTTTACCCACCGTCTTCTTTACGACGGTCTATTCTTTAAATTAATTTATGCAGTACTTTAAGCTGTTAATTTAAGCGCAGACTTTGATATTTCTTCATTCAAACTGTTCATTGGTCTGCACCTTCCTTGTGAAAATTTTTCTTTTTTCCACTCCTTATCTTTATTTCTGATTTTATTCTAACACGGGTAAGCAGTTTTGTCAATACTTTTTTAAAAAATTTAGCCTTATTAAATTTTGCAAAAACCCCTTGACGGAGTGTGAATTTCATAGTATAATTAAAGTTAATGGTGAAAGGCGCAATTATTATAAATCCGTTTTTAACGCCGTTAGAAAGCGTGCATCAAGCGGAAAGATTAACTGAAGAATTTTCTCTTTTAGGGGTGTCGGTAAAAACGGTTACCGATGCTTTTTTGCGTTCTTTTACCGATAAAAGCGAAATTTATACCGAACTTAAAGAACTTGATTTTGCAGTTTATTTAGATAAAGATAAATATCAATCTCAAATTTTAGAAAACGCTGGCGTAAGACTTTTTAATAGGCATAACGCAATTAGGGTGTGTGACGATAAGGCTGAAACTATAATTGCGCTTAAAAATCAAAATCTTAATATACCCAAAACGGTTTTCGGTGGGCTTTGTTATCGCAATGATTTAAAAATAAACGCTCTTTGGGCGGAAAAAATAGCAGAACAACTAAATTTTCCCGTGGTGGTAAAAGAAAGTTTCGGTTCTATGGGTAAAGGCGTTTATATTGCTAACGATATAAACGAACTTATTGCCGTTATGGAAAAGGTAAAGTTAAAACCGCATATATTTCAGCAATATATCGGCGGAAAAATAGGCGTTGACGTTAGAGTTATAGTTATCGGCGGAAAAGCCGTTGCCGCAATGGAAAGAAGAAACGACGGTGATTTCCGTTCTAACGTTGCGCAAGGCGGAGTGGGAGTTAAAATAGATTTACCATTAGAATTTAAAAACGCGGCTGAAAAGTGCGCGCAAGTTTTAGGTCTTGATTATTGCGGTGTGGATTTATTATACGGCGTAAGCGGTGAGCCTTACGTTTGCGAAGTTAATTCTAACGCGTTTTTCAGCGGGATAGAAAAAGCAACTAACGTAAACGTTGCAAAACTTTACGCAGAACATATATTAAAAATTGTAAAAGGAAAATAACGGTATGAAAATATTATTTTTCGGTGACAGTATAACCGATTGCGGTAGAGATAAAGCGATATCTGATAATACGTTAAACTCTTACGGCTACGGTTTCGTGCGTGATATTGCTGGCGCGCTAAACGGTAAAGACCCCTTAAAATATCAAATTATAAACCGCGGTATAAGTGGTAATAGGATAGTTGACCTTTACGCAAGAATTAAAAGCGACGTGTGGAACAATTCGCCTGACGTTTTAAGCATTTTAATCGGCGTGAACGACGTTTGGCATGAAGTTGAATTTAACAACGGCGTAGATTTAAAGCGATATGAAAATATTTATAGGCTTATATTAACGGAAACGAAAGAAAGGTTGCCAAATATAAAAATAATAATCTGCGAGCCGTTTACTTTAAAAGGAAAGGCAACGGAAACTAAATTTGAAGAATTTTCAATCTTGTTTGATTACGCAAAAGTTTGTAAAAAACTTGCAGAAGAATTTAACTGTGAATTTTTGCCGTTACAAAGTAAGTTGGATTATTATGCGGAAAAGTATGGCGATACCGTGTGTTTAACTGACGGCGTACATCCCGCGCCTTTCGGAGCAAAACTGATTGCCGACGAATGGCTTAAACTATTTAATAAACTATAATAAATAGAACGCTATATAGAACGCTGTGGAAAACACGGCGTTTTTTATTTTAAAATTTTTTTAATTTTTTTGCATAAA
>JAFVOV010000029.1 GCA_017505675.1 Clostridia bacterium | reverse complement strand
TGGCGCTTCGCTCATCTCTTGGCTCTATATCACCCAGCGATATAATTTTACCCACTATTTTAGCCACGCTATTGTCAACGGTTATAGGTGTATTACTCGTTAAAATTTTTGTAAAAAAGCGGAGTTAAAAATATGGCTAAATACTTTATTCCTGTTTTATTCATAATTATTTTTATATATTCGCTAATAAAAAAGGTCAAGCCTTACGACGCTTTTACTAAAGGCGCTAAATCTGCCATTCCTTTCGCAGTAAGCGTTTTCCCCTATTTAATTAGTATTTTCGTACTAACCGAACTGTTTGAAGCGAGCGGATTATCAACTGTTGTAGCAAATTTTGTCTCCCCTTTATTTAAGTTAATGGGTATACCGTTTGAACTAACAAAATTAGTTCTTATTAAACCGTTTTCAGGCAACGGCGCGCTTGCTTTACTTTCAGAAATTTATAAAACTTACGGTGTTGACAGTTATTTAGCAAGATGCGCTTCGGTAATTTACGGAAGTAGTGAAACCGTCTTTTACGTTGCGGTCGTTTACTTCGCGGGCGCAAAAACAAAAAAACTAACTTTGCCTATAATAATTTCTTTAATAGCGTCATTCTTTTCTTGCGTTTTCGCTTGCTTTATTTGCCGTATATTATAAAAGCCTTTGCAAATGCAAAGGCTTTTGATTGTTATACTTTTTTAGACCTGTCTTCTTCAACGAGTTTTTCAATAATTGCTTCGAGTGCCATAGCGCCAAGTTTACCTTCTTTTCTAGAAGAAACGGAAACTGTTTTTTCTTCAAGTTCTTTATCGCCCACAACGAACTGATATGGAACTTTTTCTAAAGTTGCTTCTCTAATCTTATAACCTATAGTTTCGTTACGGTTATCGGCTTCTGCCCTTATACCGTGTTTTTTAAGTTCTTCAACAATTTCATTAGCATAATCAGCGGTTCTGTTTGTTAAACTTAAAACCTTAACCTGCACTGGACAAATCCAGAACGGGAACGCGCCTGCATATTTTTCAATAAGCATTGCAAGCGTTCTTTCATAGCAACCGATAGAACTTCTGTGAATTACGAACGGATATTGCTTTTCACCGTTTTCATCAATATAAGTCATATCAAAACTATGCGCTGCGGCAAAGTCAAGTTGAATAGTAATAATAGTATCTTCTTTGCCGTAAACGTTTCTTGCTTGAACGTCAAGTTTAGGCCCGTAGAAAGCGGCTTCATCATCTGCTTCAACGTAATCAATACCGATATCGTCAAGAATAACTTTCATAAGCGCTTCAGTTTCATTCCACGCTTTATCGTTATCAATATATTTTGACTTGTTTGATTTACCACGTTTTGAAAAACGGAAAGTAACGTCTTCCCTCATACCCAAGCAGTCCAAGAAATAATAACTTAACTCTAAACAACGCTTAAATTCTTCTTCAACTTGTTCAGGCGTACAAACGATATGACCATCTGAAAGAGTAAATTGACGAACACGAATAAGACCGTGCATTTCACCGCTTGCTTCCTTTCTAAAGAGCGTTGCAGTTTCGCTATATCTGCAAGGTAAATCCCTATAACTCTTTAAGCCGTTTTTATAGATTTGATATTGGAACGGACAAGTCATAGGACGCAGAGCCATTGCTTCAGGTGAGTTTTCATCACCGATAATAAACATTTTATCCCTATAGTGGTCCCAATGCCCTGAAATTCTATAAAGGTCATTTTTTGCCATATACGGAGTTTTTGTAATCATAAATCCACGGCGTTCTTCTTCATCTTCAACAAATCTTTCTAAAATTTGAAGAATTTTAGCGCCTTTTGGTGCTAATATCGGAAGACCCTGCCCAACCACTTCTTCAGTTAAGAATATACCTAAATCTCTACCCAACTTATTGTGGTCGCGTTTTTTTGCTTCTTCTAAAGCAGTAAGGTATTCGTCAAGTTCAGATTTTTTTGGAAATGCCGTTCCGTAAATTCTGGTAAGCATCTTATTCTTTTCATCCCCACGCCAATAAGCGCCCGTAACAGAAGTCAACTTAAACGCCTTGATTTTACCAGTTGACGGAAGGTGTGGCCCTCTACAAAGGTCCATAAAATCACCTTGCTTATAACAAGAAATAACGCTACCTGCAGGAAGGTCGTTAATAAGTTCAACCTTATAAGGCTCTGAAAAATCTTTAAAAACCTTAACTGCATCACGTTTTCCGTAAACGATACGTTCTATAGGAAAATCGCTTTTAATAATATCTTTCATCTCGTTTTCGATTTTTACAAGGTCTTGTTGCGTGATAGGCGTTTTAAATTCAATATCATAATAAAAACCGTTTTCGATAGTAGGCCCGATAGCAAGTTTACTTGTTGGGAAAATGTTTTTAACTGCTTGCGCTAAAACGTGCGAAGTAGTATGGCGGTAAACTTGCAAACCTTCTTTATCTTTTAACGTAATAATTTGAAGTTCACAGTCTTTTTCAATAACGTGAGAAAGGTCAACAAGTTCACCGTTTACGTTTCCGCAAACAGCGTTTCTAAATAAACCTTCCGATATAGTTTTTGCAACTTCACCAACGGTAACTTTACCGTCAAATTCCATACAAGAACCATCTTTAAGCGTAATTTTCATAAATATAATTCCTCCTCAAATAAAAAAGCCTTAAGCAAAAATGCTTAAGGACGAAATATTTTCCGCGTTTCCACCTTAATTGCCGCGTTAAATCACGCGACCACTCTTACCCGCTTTTAAGTACGGGAACTTTGCTTTAACCCACGGTGGTTTCGTTTTCCCGCAAAGTTTACGGGGCTTTCACCGCCGCCCGCTCTCTAAAAAACCCTTTGGGTACTACTTGTCCGCAAATTGTACAAGCGATTTATTTATGATAATATATTATACCATATTTTAAGTTTTGTCAACTTTTTTAGAGGCTTAATCACTATATCCGTTTGAAAATATTATTTTATCTTGATAAAATTCTTTTAAGTAAAATTCGTCTTCTTCAGGTATAGAGCCTGAAAGTTCTATAACACCGCAATTACTTAATATCACTTCTCTAACGATTTTTACGTTTTCGCCGTCTAAAAGACTGCACCTTTTTAGTCTTCTAAAATGCGAATCGTATACCCTACCGCTATCAACGTAAACTCGTTTTTTCTTATTTTCAAGTAAAAAAGAAATAAATTCTTTTAATTGTTCACTTAAAAAGCAGGTTGGTATATAAGAAACGATATCTTGCCATTTTTTCTTTAAAGGCTTTAATCTAAAATTAAATATTCCGTCAATAGTTATTTCGCCATATTGCTTTATTCTATCGTAAGCATATTTTTTATCTTCATCTAGGTCGGCGGCAATTAAACTTGCCATTAAAATTTCCTTTTCAACTTCAGTTAAGCCGCCGATTTTTACGTTCCTTTTGAAAAATTCATACTTATATTTAATAGCAATTATTTCCGCAACTTTATCTGCAATTTCCGAGCGTATTACGTCTGAATAATATTCTTGACAATTTACGTTTAACGTTGAGCGCCCGTCAGTCACCCCGCTTTTAACAGAGCAACCTGCGTGAGAAAATAGTTCGCCGGTTGCTGACTGAACGTATAATAAGTTTGCGTCGTTATAATCTTTTTCCGTTACGGTAATCATATTCATATAGATTAGTTTACGCTCCAAAATAAAATTTATTTACCTTTTTTATGTTTTAAGCCTTTGCTTTAACCTTGTTTCGCCATAAACTTTTCTTTTTTTCATCACGACAAAACGTTCTATATATAAGTTTATAGATTTCCGATACGAATATAATGCTAACCGTTAGTAACAGAATTTTTATCCAACTTATTAAACTCATAGGGTTTACCCCGAAAAGCGAATAGCAAACCTGCGTTATAAATAAATGCACCATAAATACGCAAATAAAAGTTACAACCATAACCTTGTTTCTGCTTATACTTTTAAATATGCTTTCAGAGCCGAGTTCTCTACTATTGAACGCGTTAAATAATTGAAACAGTATAAAAGTTGTAAAAATTGCGTTCGTCTTTTCACTTTCTAAAACGTTAAGAAAGTTAAAAACGTATTGCAATATCATAACCGCGCCTATAAACACACCGTTAAATATTATTCTAAAAAGCATTTTTACCCCAACTATTCCGTCCGAACGTTTAACAGGCTTATTTTGCATAAGTTTATCACTTGCGCTCTCAAGCCCCAACGTTAACGCTGGCGGGCCATCCATAATAACGTTTATCCATAGAAGTTGTAAGGTATTAAACGGCGTAGGCAAATTAAGCACGGCGCATACCGTTATAAAAAGTAGCGCGGAAAGATTTACCGACAGTTGAAACAAAATAAATCGTTGCAAGTTTTTATAAACGTTTCTGCCAAACGCCACTGCTTTTACCACCGTAGAAAAACTATCGTCAAGTAAAACCATATCTGCGGCTTCTTTAGTAATTTCACTTCCGCTAATACCCATTGCTATACCCACGTCAGCGTGTTTTATTGCGGGCGCGTCGTTAATTCCGTCACCCGTAACGGCTACCACTTCACCCAAACTTTTCAGCGCGCGAACTACGCGGAGTTTAATAAGTGGCGTACTTCTTGCTATTACCGTAATTTTGGTAACGATTTTTTTCAGTTCTTCATCACTTAACTTTTCAAGGTCGATAGCGTTTACTACCTGATTATATTCATTAGCAACGCCAAGTTCATTTGCAACGGCAAACGCCGTAACCACGTTATCCCCCGTTAAAATCTTAACTTTTATGCCTGCACGTTGGCAATCTTTTACCGCTTTAATTACGTCTGAGCGAATAGGGTCTGCTATAGAAACGTAACCGTCGTAAACGTATTTACCGTTTATTTCATCAGTATAATCAAGATGCGCAAAGCACAATACGCGCCTTGCCTTTGCTTGATGTTTACTTATATCTGATAACAATTTATCTATTTGCCCATAGGTCAACGAACACATATTCAAAACTCTTTCAGGCGCGCCTTTAAGTAAAATTCGGTTTTTATTCCCAAAGTTTATAGTTGTGCTCATCATCTTTTTATCGCTTGAAAAAGGTTCTCTATTTACTATTTGAAATTTATTTCTATACTCAACGTATGAAGTTTTTGGGTTGCTTTTAATAAACGCGTTAATCAACGCGCCTTCAGTACTACTACCGCGAACGACGATTTTACCGTTCTTTTTTATTAAATCCGCAGTCGAATTGCACACGAAATTTTGAAAGATAGGCTCGGAAGACACTTCTTCAGGTGAAAGACAAAACTCGTTTAAGCACACGCTCATTACCGTCATTTTATTTTGAGTGAGCGTTCCCGTTTTATCTGAACAAATTACGCTAACAGCGCCAGTTGTTTCGGTTGCTATCATCTTTTTTATAAGCGCGTTACCTTTTGCTAACTTAATCATATTAAGAGCAAGAGATACCGCAACTATAGTTGGCAAACCTTCAGGAACGGCTGCAACTATTAATACGATACAAGAAATAAAAAGTTCTTGTATACTTGCAAAAGTAAGTCCGCCGTTAAGCGCTAGCCTAACTGCTGAAATAATAAAAACTAAAATTGCGCACGTTGCGCCGATTATAGTAATTGTTTTACCTAATTTTGCAAGTTTTGTTTGAAGTGGTGAATCAACTTCTTTTTCTAATGAAAGTTCGCCAGCAATACAACCTATCTCCGTTTTATCACCTATTGCAGTTACTATCATTTTGCCGTTACCAGAAGTTACGAAAGTTCCCGAAAACAAACAATTTTTACGCTCTGCTAGTGGCGCTGATGATGTTAAAATAATATTCGCGTCTTTTTTTGCAGATACGCTTTCGCCTGTAAGCGCTGATTCGTCTACAGTTAAACCGTTGCTTTCTATTACCCTTCCGTCCGCAACTATTTTATCACCGCTTTCAAGCAATAATATATCACCAACTGCTACGTTTAACTGTGAAACGGTTATTATCTGCCCAGAGCGCACGACTTTTACGGTAACGTTATCGTAAATTTTATTTAACGTTTCAAAAGCGCGCGCAGAACTGCCTTCCATAATTAAAGTAATAGTGACGGATAAAAGTACAGCAAAAAGAATACCGAAACATTCGGAAAAATCGCCTTCGCCGGTTTTTAAAAATTTACCTAAATTAGTACCAAACGTTATTACAAAGCCAAATAATAAAATTATTAGCATAGGTTCTTTTAAAGCGTCGAAAACTTTAAAAATAAACTTGCGCTTTTTCTTTTTAGTAAGGGCGTTTACCCCGTGTTTTAATCTGCTGTTTTTAAGCGCAGAATCACTTAACCCACGATTTTTATCTGATGAGAGAGCGTTTACGGTATATTCAATGCTTTTATCGTAAAAATTCATATCCACCCCCGAATATAACTCACGATAAATTTATGCTTAAAAATTAAATTATATGATTTGTAAGTGGACAAAGAGTTTAAAATGTGTTAAACTATTTTTATAAACATAAGAGGTGTTAATATGAATAACGTTCACGTAGTTGACATTAACGGCTATAAAGCCGAACTCCCCATTATTAAATTAAGCGATACCGTTTCTATTGCCTTTTTTAATTTACACGGCGACCCGTTTCTCACCGAGCATTGCGGAAAGGAACTTGCAAAATTTGCAGACGGTGTTGACGTTATAATTACAGCCGAATCAAAAGGCTTACAACTTGCCCACGTTTGCGCAAGGGAACTTAATATGCCCTATTACGCAGTAGCAAGAAAATCACAAAAACTTTATATGCAAGACGGCATTAAAATTTCATACGGTTCATCAATAACAACCGGTAAATGCCAAGAATTTTATTTATCCAAACACGACACCGACCTTTTACGCGGAAAAAACGTAGGCATTGTTGACGACGTTATAAGTACCGGTGAAAGCCTTAAAGGTTTAGAGGCATTAGTTGAAAAGGCGGGCGGAAAGGTTGTAAAAAAACTTTTCGTTCTTGCTGAAGGCGCGGCGGCTGACCGCAAAGACGTTTGCTACCTTGCAAAAATTCCACTTTTCTAAAATAATAAATCCGCTTATTTAAAGCGGATTTTAATTTAAAAAGGCAAAACGCCGAATAGTTCGACGTTCTACCTCAGGAAAAAGTTTATTGAGAGTGTGGGCTAATTTAATAAAGAGCGCGTTTGCTCTTTACACTCATATATTAGCAAACGAAACTTGAATTTTTATTGAAAGAATTTAAATTTTAAAAAAAGAAAAAAATTTTATTTTTATAAGTTTTTAAAGATAAATTCAATATATTTTTTGTTATAATGTAATTATGAATATTCTAATCGTTGACGACGAGATGCAACTTACCGAGGCTCTCGCCGCGATATTAAAACAACACAATTATTCGGTAGACTGCGCGTATAACGGTGAAGACGGCTTTGATTTTGCATCTTCAGGTATTTACGACCTTATTATTTTAGACGTTATGATGCCTAAAATGGACGGCTTTACTATGCTTAAACTTTTAAGGGCCCGTAAAATAGACGTGCCTGTGCTTATGCTTTCTGCAAAATCTGAAATTTCAGAAAAAATCGAAGGGCTAAATTAGGCGCGGACGATTATATTGCAAAGCCTTTTAATTCAGGCGAACTGCTTGCAAGAATTAAAGCATTATTGCGCAGAAAAGACACCTTTACCGGTAACGTTTTATCTTTTAACGACGTTTCACTTGACCGTGACACTTTTGAACTTATAAAGGGAAACAAAAAAATTGCTTTAGGGAAAAAAGAATTTCAAATTATGGAAATGCTTATGCTTAACAGCGGAAAAAGCATTGATAAGGAAAAATTTATTGAAAAAATTTGGGGTTACGATACCGACGCAGAATATAATACGATAGAAGTTTACGTTTCTTTTTTACGCAAAAAATTGACTGCCGTTGGCGCTATTACTAAAATAAAATCTATACGCGGTATAGGTTACACTTTGGTGACGGGAAATGATTAGAAAGGCGCAAATTAAATTTATAGCTATAATGATGTCAATACTCCTTGCAGTATTCGGCGTTATATTTTTAGTATCCACTTACGTTTTAAGCACGGTAAACGACCGCTCTATAGAGAGAACGCTTGACGATACTAAAAACAGTTTCTTTTCTATAAATAGCGAATACGTTGCGGA
>JAFVOV010000028.1 GCA_017505675.1 Clostridia bacterium | reverse complement strand
TTTCTATTTGAAGCCATAGTGCAACTTGCTTTACCTATTTCCATATCGCGTTTATTTTGAAAAAGTTGAAAACAAATTGAATCTGCTTTTATGTTTTCAGTTTCAACGCTAAGTTTTACTATAGTGCTATTTACGCCTAAAGGGTTCTCTCTACCGTTGGTTTTAAGTATTAACTGCATAGTATCACCTATATAAAATTATTTAAGAATATTTTATCATAAGATATTGATAATTTCAAATAATATCCTTTTTTATTAGTTGCCTATATTTTCTCTAAAGTGACATTTATTGAAGTTAAAAAACAGTATAATCACAAGTATTTTACTAACGAAAAAGGCGGAAGAAACTTCCGCCTAATCTGCTTTTTAATTTTTAACTTATTTTACGAACGCTTTAAGCGCTTGCGCGTCTAACTTATCATATTTTTCAATAAATCCGACAAGTTCTTTTGCAATTTTTTCCGAGCCACCTATATCGTTACTCTCAATATTCAACGGCAATAACGGGTCGTGGAGCGACATACGAAGTAAGAACCAACCGTTACCGTGCGCGCTATCAAGATTTACCCTTACACCTTCAAAATTATCAGGCGCAAGTGACCAGCCTTCTTTATCTTTAGCGTATTCGTTAAGGTCAGAAATAACTTTTTGACCGTATTCCTTAAAGTCGTCAAGTAAAATATTCATTCTAAATTCTACGCTTTCTGCGGGTTCTTCTAACGTGGCTATTAAAGAAGATAAAGTGTAACCTTCTTTATTACCGCGCGCAAGTTCAATTAAAAGTTTGGTAACTATATAAGCGCCGTCGTCAAGGAAATAATTTTCCTTAAACGCGCCGTGACCAGAAGTTTCTATTGCAAGTTGACTATCTTGACCAAGTCCGTTAAGCCTTATAGATTCGTTTATAACGTTGCGGTAACCCCTTTTGAAACGGTGATGTATACCACCCTTTTCTTTTATAAATTGATTAAGCCCCGTTGAAGTAATAGAGTCGGTTACAATCGTCGTGCCGGGGTGTTCGCGCAAAAGTATAGCGGAAAGCATTGCAATTATGCGGTTACGGTTAAGTTCGCTACCGTCCGCTAAAACAGCGCCTGCGCGGTCAACGTCAGTATCAAATATAATACCCAAATCCGCTTTGCTTTCTTTTACCGCTTCGGTAATGCTTGCCATTGCTTCTTTATTTTCAGGGTTAGGTATATGGTTGGGGAAACTTCCGTCAGGTTCTAAATAACGGCTTCCTTCAGTATTAGCGCCAAGCGGTTTTAAAACCTTATCAACGTAAAAGCCACCCGCGCCGTTACCCGCGTCAACAACTACCTTAAATCCCGCTAAAGGCTTATCTTCACCAGTAGCCGAACGAATTTTATCAGCAAGAATACCTGCGTAAGCATCCATAAATTCGCCTTCAACTAAAGAACCTTTATTAAGCCCCGTAACTTCATCACTTTCAGCGTATGCTAAAATTTCTTTAATATCTTCTTTTTCTAAACCGCCGAGAGCAGTAAAGAACTTAAATCCGTTGCGGTTAAACGGCAAGTGACTTGCGGTAATCATAACCGAGCCGTCAAATTTATATCCTTCCGTTACGGTAGACATAAACATTGCAGGCGTGCTTGCCATACCAAAATCAGTAACGTTTAACCCAGATTCAACCATAGCCGAACAGAGCCAACCGCAAAGCGTTTCGCCAGATAATCTTGAATCCCTACCAACAGCAACGCGCAAATCTTTCTTGCCAGCCTTTTTTATAAGCCAAAGCGCAAAACCCCTGCCTATATCTTTACAAACCTTTTCAGTAAGGTTAATGTGTTGACCTTCTATGCCTTCTAACGCAACGCCACGGATATCGCTACCGTTTTGCAACTTTTTGTAATCCATTTTATATATCTCCTTAAAATTTGCCACGAGTGGCTTTATTTCCTTTATTTTAGCACAATTAATTTAAAAAATCAACGGTAAACTATACGGTTAAACAAAAAAGCCCGCTACTTTTTAGCAGGCTTTATTCTATTTACAAAGTTCAAATATATCTTTGATTTCCTTAAACCCTAAAGGAATATAACTTTTAACTGTTCTTGTATTATTATAAGTGCAGTTAAGCGCAAGCGCGTCAATATGCTCTTCACCTATATTAAAATCAGAAAGTTTAGACGGCATACCGAGTGACTTAAAATATTTAGCCATACTTTCAATACCCGTTAACGCAGCGGCTTCATCATCAACTTCCGTTACACCAAAAACGTTTCTTGCAAAACGAGCAAAGCGCGAAGGGTTATACTTATAAACGTATTTCCCCCACGCAGGGAAAAGCACGGCAAGCCCTGCACCGTGCGTAACTTCATCAAAAAGCCCACTTAAAGAATGTTCTAATTGATGAACGGCAAGATAATTTTCCCTACCGCAACCTGTAAGCCCGTTATGTGATAAACTTGACGCCCACATTGCCGTAGCGCGCGCGTTGTAATCTTTAGGGTTTTCCATTAAAGTTTTACCCGCGCCTATTACCGCCCTTAATAAACCTTCGGAAATGTTATCGGTAAGTTCAGTCGGTTCGCATACGGAAAAATAACGTTCTAGCGTATGTGACATTATATCAACTATCCCGCAAGCCGTTTGATATTTACCAAGTGAAAAAGTAAGTTCAGGGTTCATTATAGCAAACTTACATCTATTAAACTCAC
>JAFVOV010000027.1 GCA_017505675.1 Clostridia bacterium | reverse complement strand
CTAACAGTTGCCTTGTATTTCGAACTTATCGGTCCGTGAAATTTGCCCTTAGCGTGATTTGCAGTAAGGTTGTATGAACCAGAAAGAGTATAGTCCCATGGCCAAATATGAAAATTATACCTTCAGTAGCGCATAGCGTTACTTTATTAAATATATTCGGCTCGTCCTTAATATATATCTTAAAAACATCTAAATCCACAGCGGAATTTAATTTATCACCGTTCACCGTGACGACTTTAATTTTTTTTAATTTAACCTTTAATACCCCGTCACCGATAAACTCGGTAAAAAACTTTTTACTACACACTATAACTATTCTATCTCCGTCGTAAAGCGCGTTACCCGTATCCATAAACCCGCTTGCAAAAACGGTTTTTCCGTTTAGCGTTAGGCTAACTTTATAAATTAAAGCGCGCACTTCTTTGCGCCTATAAATAAACCTTATAACGGCGCTTAAAGCGTTTATTACTATGCCTACGGGCAAAGCCATTAGCGCAACTGAAATTTCTTTAGAATAGTTTAGGTTAAATAAATTAAAGAGCCCTATTACCGCGCCACCCGTTATGAAAGTGTACAAAAAAAACACGCTAACGCTTATATAATATTCCCTAAAATCTTTAAACCGCCCCGCGCACAGCACTATTAAAAGCCCTGAAAGTATTTTAATGGCAGTTAAAATTATTCCGCTTAAACCTATAAGCGGATAAATTAGCGCCACCATTGCGCCCAAAAAAGCGCAAAGAAAAAGCCTACCCCGCGTAACGGTTTTCCCCGTGAGCGCGAAAGTGGCTTTCAAAATCATATAGTCGATTATCAAATTATCGATAATAACGTATTCGATATAAACGGTCATCTTCGCCTCGTGTACAAAATCATAACACTAAAGGCTGTCCGTTTTAAGTAAATTTTTTGTCTTTATTAAGGTATTTTGGCGAATGTGTTATTTCATAAAATCAAGTATAATATCGTTTTGAACGTAAAGATACTCGTCTTTTATTTTTAAGTTATCGCCATCACGAACTAAAAAGCGTGATTTTTTATTTAATACGTCCGCGTATTTTTTATCAAAATCGGCGCTAAACAGTTTATTATATTTTGCTATGCTGATGCCTTTTATGGTGCGTAACCCCAACATAATATATTCAAATTCAGCGTCTGCGCCTTCAATTTGGTCGCTAGAAATTTCCGGATTTTTATTATAAATTACGGCGTTCATATATTCGTCAATTTTAAACGTGTTGGTAAACCGCCTGCCATCAATAAACGAACTTGCAGAAACGCCCACGCCGATATATTCACCGCGTTCCCAGTAATTATAATTATGGCGAGATTCAAAGCCTTTCACCGCAAAGTTTGAAACTTCGTATCTATAAAGCCCTTTCTCTAATAAATACGCCCTAATCTCGTCATAAATATCTGCAACTTCGTCGTCAGATAAAAGTTCACCGTTAAGATAATCGGTATAAATAGGCGTGCCTACTTCAGGGGTTAACGCATACATAGATATATGCTTTACACCGCCCGCAAGCGCAAGGTCAACCGTCTTTTTAACTTCTTCAGCGGTTTGGTTATGTAAGCCTAACAAAATATCCGCGCTTATGTTTTCGCCTTTAAGCATATTAGCGCAAAGTAAAAAATCTTTTGCCGTATGCACGCGGTTTAAGCGCTTTAACTGCTCGTCCCACCCCGTTTGTAAACCTATAGAAAAGCGGTTTATACCAACGGACTTATATTCCTTAATCTTTTCCGCGTTGACCGTGCCAGGGTTTATTTCAATAGTAATTTCCGCATCTTTTTTTACGGTAAAGCACTTTTTAACCTGCCTTATAGCGCCTGCAATAAACTTTGCTTCAACAACCGACGGAGTACCGCCACCGATATAAATAGTATCAACCACCGTATCAGGATATTGTTTGCTACGCCCTTCTATCTCACGGTAAAGGCACGCAAAATAACTTTCCGCCTTGCCGATTTCTTTTGGGAAAGACGCAAAATCACAATAAGTGCATTTTTGTTTACAAAACGGTATATGAATATAAAGACCTGCCATTATATCTCCTTTACTTATCGCTATCCGTTTTAAGAATGGATATAAACGCTTCGCTCGGAATTTCAACCGTGCCGATAGAGCGCATCTTCTTTTTACCTTCTTTTTGTTTTTCAAGAAGTTTTTTCTTTCTTGTTACGTCACCGCCGTAACACTTTGCCAAAACGTCTTTTCTAAACGCTTTAACCGTTTCACGCGCGATTATTTTTCCGCCAACCGCCGCCTGAATAGGTATTTCAAACATTTGGCGCGGAATAACGTTCTTTAACTTTTCCGCTATCTGGCGACCACGCTCGTAAGCCTTATCTTTATGAACTATAATAGATAACGCGTCGCAAATATCACCGTTTAATAGCATATCAAGTTTAACCAACTCACTACGCTGATAACCTGAAACTTCATAGTCGAAAGAAGCATACCCTTTAGTGCGTGATTTTAACTGGTCGAAAAAGTCGTAAATAATTTCATTAAGCGGTAAAATATATTTTAGTTCCACCCTCGTTTTATCAAGGTAAATCATATCTTTATACACACCGCGCTTAAACTGACAAAGTTCCATAATCGGTCCAACGTAATCAGGCGGAGTAAATATGCTTGCGTTTATAACGGGTTCTTCCATATAATCAATTTCAGTTACGGGCGGAAGGTGGGTTGGGTTTTAAACGGTCATTTCCGTTCCATCTGTTTTATAAACCTTATACGAAACGGACGGCGCGGTAGTGATTATCTCCAAATCAAACTCACGCTCTATGCGCTCTTGAATAACGTCCATGTGTAAAAGCCCCAAAAAACCGCAACGGAAACCAAACCCTAGCGCCGCCGAATTATCAGGCTCTATAGATAGAGCGGCGTCGTTAAGTTTTAACTTTAACAGCGCGTCTTTAAGGTCGTTAAACTTACTACCGTCAAGCGGGAACACGCCAGAGAAAACCATAGGCAAAGCCTTCTTATAGCCCGCAAGCGGTTCTTTTGCAGGGTTATTCACGTCAGTTATCGTGTCACCAACAGCCGTATCTTCAATGCTCTTTATACTAGCGGCAATATAACCTACTTCACCAGCGGAAAGGCTATCTTTCGGTTGCATCTTCGGTGAAAAAACACCAACTTCGGTAACGTCAAACTGTTTATCTGACATAAAAGTTTTTATTTTCGTGCCGACTTTAACTTGACCGTCCATTATACGAACGAAACAAATTACGCCCTTAAAGTTATCGTAATAACTATCGAAAATAAGCGCTTTAAGGGGGTTGTCATCTTCGCCTTTAGGCGCAGGGATTTTTTCCACTATTTGCTCTAAAACTTCTTCAATATTAAGTCCGTTTTTTGCAGATATTCTAGGCGCGTCTTCAGCGTCAATGCCTAAAATTTCTTCAATTTCCCTTGCCGCTTCGTCCGGGCGGGCAGACGCTAAATCCATTTTGTTAATAACAGGCATAATCTCAAGGTCGTTATCAATGGCAAGATAAGCGTTTGCAAGCGTTTGCGCTTGTACGCCTTGAGTTGCATCCACTATCAAAATCGCCCCTTCACACGCTTTAAGCGAACGGGAAACTTCATAGGTAAAGTCAACGTGACCGGGCGTGTCTATAAGATTAAAAATATATTCTTCACCGTTTTTAGCCTTATAAAACATTCTAACCGGCGTAAGTTTTATGGTTATACCGCGTTCACGCTCTAAATCCATAGAGTCAAGAAGTTGTTCTTCCATATCACGCTCGCTAACCTGCCCTGTTTTTTCCATAAGGCGGTCTGCAAGGGTTGATTTACCGTGGTCTATATGCGCCACTATGCAAAAATTTCTAATGTTTTTCTTATTTATTGACATAAAAAACCTTTTTATATATAATAATTACTGTAACTTAACAAATAGTATATAATAAACTTAAAATTTTTGCAAGTAATTGAAAACGGAGTTTTTATGCGTATTGATAAAGATTATTGGTTATTAAATAAACCCGTGGCTCACCGTGGGCTTTGGGGTAAAGAAATAGTAGAAAATTCCCTTTCCGCTTATAAAAACGCTGCGGAACGCGGTTTACCTATTGAAATTGACGTTTATTTAACTACCGACGGAAAAATAGTTTCCTTTCACGACGCCGAATTAAAAAGAATGACGGGCGCGGACGGAAAAATTTATGAAAAAACTTACGCCGAACTTTCCGAACTTAATCTATCTGAAAGTTCAGAAAAAATCCCACTTCTTGACGAAGTTTTAAGTATAGCCGAAAATAAAAGTCCGCTTTTAATAGAGATTAAAAATCAACCTAATAAAAAAATAGTTGACAGATTAGTTGAAAAATTAAAAAACTACAAAGGCGAATTTGCCGTTCAATCTTTTAACCCGCTTTATATTAAAAGAGTTAAAAAATTAGCGCCCGAATTTATAAGGGGTATTTTAGCAACTTCTTATAAGCCGAACACAAAAGACAAGAGCGCTTTTACGCGCTGGGTATTAAAATATATGCCTTTTAATTTTTTAATTAAGCCTGACTTTATAAGTTATAATTATCACGGCTTGCCACTTTCTAAAAGAAAAACTAAAAATAAAGCGGTTATCGCTTGGACGGTTACCGACCAACAAACCGCAGATAAAATAAAACCTTTTTGCAACAATATAATTTTTGAACATTTTTTACCAGATAATATTTAAAACCAAAAGCGTCCCCTATAGTTTGGGACGCTTTTAACTTAAAACTCAATTTCAAGCAATTCTTTAAAATCGTAAATATAGTAATCGGAAACGGATTTAATTTCTAAAACGTATTCTTCAGAAGACTTATCAAACACACCGCAAACCTTCATACCTGCGCTTTTAGCAGTTTTATCAGCGTTATAATTGTCGTCAAGAAATAATACGTCACCTACTTTACAGCCCATTCTTTCCGCCGCCATACGATAGATTTCAGGGTCGGCTTTAGTGGTGTTAAAATCATCACAAGACCAAACGTTGGTAAATAAATCGTAAAGCCCCAAACGCTTTAAACACGGGTCAAGCGTAACATGCGGGCTTGCCGTTAAAACGTTAAGGTCTGCGCCCTGCTGTTTAAGTTTAATAAGCGTTTCTTTTACGTTGTTTTTTTCAGGAATATTATAGGTATATTCGTAAATAGCGTAATCTTGCATCATCTTTTCAAGTTCTTCATTAGATTTTTTAAGCCCTAGTTTTTGAAAATATTTTGCAGTACCCTTAAACCCTAAAGGCGTTATAATTTTTATCAAATCGTTTCCGTAAGGTATATTATTTTCATCTAAAATTTTAAGCATAACGGCAATATAAGACGGCATTGAATCAACAAGCGTTCCGTCAAAATCAAATAAATATTTTTTCATTAAAGTTCTCCTTATTGATATAAAATTATAACACTTTTATTTCTAAAGATTTTGCTACCCTTTTATTCTTAATACTATAAAACTATTTTTTACTTACTTTATCGGTGGTATCCGCTCCGCCGTAACAATGGTACTGGTCAACCTTCCACGGAATAGTTACGTACGGTGTTTTTTCTTGAATATTATCAACTAAATCAACACCCCAGCCCGGAGCGTTAGGTATTTCCATATAGCCATCGTTAAGTTTAAATTTATATTCACCCATGCAGTCTAGCGCTTGGCTAAACGTTTTAGGCGGGAAAGTTTCCATAATCAAAAAGTTAGGGATTACCGCCGCCATGTGCAAACTTGCCGCAATGTTGATAACGCTTACGGGAACGTGTGGAACGATATACGCGTGATGCGCTTCTGCAAGCGCGCAAACCTTCATACTGCCGGTAAAGCCACCTAAAGTACAAACGTCTGGTCTTGCAATTCTCATACCAGCGTTTAACATCATTTCAAATTCTTGTAT
>JAFVOV010000026.1 GCA_017505675.1 Clostridia bacterium | reverse complement strand
CGTGCTTTTGGGAGCGTTGGCGCTTGTGTTTTTTTTGCAAAATACCTTGTCAATAGTTTTAGGTAGCGCGCTTGTGGCTTTAGAAGCGTGTTTAACCTTTTTTCTTGCGTTTAAAATTAGAAAAATAAAGAAAAATGAAACCAAGCGGTTTAATGAAAAATCGGAAAATATAACTAAACAAATAAATAAAATTTGGGCGGAAGCAATTTGCTTGACGGGGGAAAGAATATGAAAAAGAAATCTTTAGAACCTGTTAAAAAAAGATTAACTACGGTTGGTAAATCGCCTTCACCAGACAGCAAAGTCATTAAGGTTAAAACGGAAACGGGCGGTCTTGGCGGGCTTAAAACCCTTATAGTGGTTGCAATTATCGGCGTGCAACTTGCCTTTTTGATATTCTTAAACGTAAGGTTTGCGTTTGCGGTAAAGTGGGTTATGATTGCGTCTTTCGTTTTGAGCCTTTTAACTTGCGTTTACGTTTTATCTTCAAATAAAAACAGCCTATCAAAAGCCGTTTGGATAATATTTTTACTTTTAGGGTTTAGTTTTGGGTATATAATTTACTTTTTATCAGACGAAAGAATATTTTTTGCTAAAGCACGGCGCAGATATAACGGCGTTTATAAAAACGCAGAACAATATATTGAAAAAAGTGAAGTGGTTAAATCTGAAAACCCGTCGGTGCAAAACGACTGCAAGTATCTTGAAACTGCAGGTAAGTTTACTTGTTATCAAGATACCGCAGTTGAATATTTCCCGTCAGGCTATTTGCTTTTTGAATCTCTGCTAGAAAGGTTAAAAACTGCGCGTAAATTTATATTTATTGAATATTTTATAGTATCTGACGGTAATCTTTTAAATAGGTTTATTGACGTTTTGAAAGAAAGAACTAATCAAGGGGTAACGGTGCGTTTAATATACGACGATATGGGTAGCCATAAAACTCTTTCGCTTAAAAGTAAAAATAGGCTTAAAAAAGCAGGCGTATCAATAATGTCTTTTAACCGTTTAGTGCCTATATTTTCCGTAGCGCTTAATTACCGCGACCATAGAAAGATGGTTATAATAGACGGGGAAACGGCATATTCTGGCGGATGCAACCTTGCCGACGAATACGTAAATGAAAAGCGTATGTACGGTTACTGGAAAGATACGGGCATAAAACTTGACGGAAAAGCGGTTGACGGGTTTACTTTGGTGTTTTTAAGGCAATGGGAATATTTAGTTAAAAAACGGGAAGACTATTCGCAGTTTATAAACCTTGCAACTCCTAAAAAAAGTTCGTCCGTAGTAGTTCCGTATGCAGATGGTTTAGATTACGCGTTACCTATCGGTAAAAATGTTTATGAAAATATGATTTCAGGCGCTAACGAGAAAATTTATATTATGACGCCGTATTTTATTCTTGACGATACAATGACGAATTTGCTTATAAATAAATCATTATCGGGCGTAGACGTTAGAATAATTCTACCTGAAGTTCCTGATAAAGCATTCGTTTACGGTGTTAGCAGAAATAACGCGGAAAAACTTATTGATTACGGCGTAAAAGTTTATTGTATGAGACATTCTTTCGTTCACAGTAAACTATTGCTTACTGAAAATAGCGTCGTGGTAGGCTCAAT
The DNA here is from genome assembly GCA_017505675.1 of Clostridia bacterium. Classification (GTDB taxonomy): domain Bacteria; phylum Bacillota; class Clostridia; order Christensenellales; family Borkfalkiaceae; genus UBA1259. The sequence continues at coordinate 4,332 of JAFVOV010000026.1, read as the reverse complement.
CAATATGGATTTAAGAAGTTTTTATCAACAGTTTGAGTGCGCCGTTTATACTGACGATAAGGGCGTTATGGATAGCGTTATGGATGATTTTACTCAAACTATTGAACTTTCCGTTCTAATAACGGAAAACAACAAAATGCGTAAAAATATTTTTTATAGGGCGTTTGCCGCATTAATGCAGGTTTTTGCGCCGTTTATGTAATAAATTATGTTCAAAGAAGAAACTAAAAAAAGCCTAATAAGGCTAATAATTTCCCTTGCGGTTATAGGCGCGCTTATACTAGCCGTTTACTTAATCTTTTATTTTTTAGGTTGGACTAAATTATCAAGGGAAGAATTGCAAGCGTTTATCGAAGGCACGGGCGCGGTTGCGCCGTTGGTGTTTATTGCGGTATCGTTCGCGCAGGTCACGCTAATACCTATTCCGGGCGCGGTAACTATTCTTGCAGGCAGTTTTATTTTCGGTTTTTGGGAATGTTTTTTATATTCTTATATCGGTATGATGGTCGGCTCGGTGGTATCTTTTGCTTTAGGTAGGCTTATCGGCAGACCGTACGTCAACTGGGTTGCAGGGGGAAAAGAACAGGCTGACGAGTGGATTAAAAAACTTAAAGGCAGAGAAACGGTATTTTTGTTTTTTGCATTTTTATTGCCGTTTTTCCCAGACGATATTTTGTGCGCTATAGCGGGCGCGTTGCCGTTCAGATGGATAATGTTTATTATAATGCAAGTTATAACGCGCGCAACTTCTATCGGCGCTACAATGATTTTTATGTCGGGCGAGATTATACCTTTTTACGGTTGGGGGCTAATCGTGCTTGGCGCTGTTGCAATTATTGCAATAGTTGCGTTTATAATAAGTATTAAATACGCTGAAAAACTAAATTTATTTTTTGACAATATAATTTCAAAATTAACCGTAAAGAAAAAATCTAGTGTAAATGATAAAAACAACGCGAATTAGCGTTGTTTTTATTTATCCGTTTTGCCGTAAATTTCCGTGGCGAGTTTTACGCCTGAAATAAAACCTTTTTTATAAATTTGTTTTTCTTGTTTATACCGTTCTTCTTCGTAAACGGAAAAAAATTTTTCAAACTTTTCAAGAGTTTTTTTATCAAGTGAATTTTTAAATTCCGTTAAAAATATTAAATCTTGTCCGTTTTCAAATTCTTCTAATTCTTTTTCACTCAAATTTTCGCTTTCGCGTAAGAATAAATATTCTATTATAGATCCCATAAATTTTCTCCTGTTAGCATATTCCTAATTATATATGAGAATACTCATATTGTCAATGAGTTTTTGCATAATTTGTTATAATCACATTATGTTTGGGTTTAGATTAAAAGAATTAAGGGTTGATAAAGGGTTTACGCAAAAGAAACTTGCGGAAAAGTTAGAGTGTAGCCAGTCTATGATAGCGCGTTGGGAAAAAGGTGAGTGTGATGCAACGGGTGAAGTGATAAAAAAAGTTGCGTTACTTTTTAACGTATCTGCAGATTATCTTTTGGGGCTTACCGATTAATAAACTTATATAATAACGGAATTAAAAAATAAAAAACTGCGTAGTAACTTTTACTACGCAGTTTTTATTGTTAAATTATTATTTGCATTCGTCTGCTTTACCTGCGCAACCTAGAACGTTAACGAGTTTATGTCTAACGAGTTCTTTGATGTTAGCGCGCGCGGGTTTAAGATATTCTCTGGGGTCGAACTTATCGGGTTTTTCGTTGAAGAATTGACGGATAGTACCGGTCATAGCAAGGCGAAGGTCAGAGTCAATGTTGATTTTGCAAACAGAGAGCGCTGCAGCCTTTCTTAATTGTTCTTCGGGAACGCCGATAGCATCAGGCATCTTACCGCCGTTTTCGTTTATCATTTTAACGTAGTTTTGGGGAACGGAAGAAGAACCGTGCAATACGATTGGGAAACCAGGAAGTTTTTCGCTTACTGCTTCCAAAATGTCAAAACGGAGAGCCGGGGGAACGAGAATACCTTCTTCGTTTCTGGTGCATTGTTCGGGTTTGAACTTGTATGCGCCGTGGCTAGTTCCGATAGCGATAGCGAGTGAGTCAACACCGGTTCTGGTTACGAATTCAATAACTTCTTCAGGTTTGGTGTAACTTTCAGCGCCGTGTTCAACTTTAACGTCGTCTTCAATACCTGCTAAAGTACCGAGTTCACCTTCAACGGTAACGCCTCTTTCGTGAGCGTAGTCAACAACCTTTTTGGTGAGCGCGATATTTTCTTCAAAGGGAAGGTGGCTTCCGTCAATCATAACTGAAGTGAAACCGCCGTCAATACAAGCCTTACAAGTTTCAAAGTCAGGACCGTGGTCAAGGTGAAGAACAATCGGAATTTCCGGACATTCTTTAACTGCTGCTTCTACAAGTTTAACCAAGTAGGTGTGGTTAGCGTACGCTCTTGCACCCTTACTTACTTGAAGAATAACGGGAGCGTTTTCTTCTTTACAAGCCTCGGTAATGCCTTGAACGATTTCCATGTTGTTTACGTTGAAAGCGCCGATTGCATAGCCGTTCTTATAAGCCATTTCGAACATTTTCTTCGAGTTTACTAATGCCATAATTATAGCCTCCAAATAATATATATATTTTTTTATTTATCAATTTTTGCCAAAAACCAAATTTCGACAACTAATATTATAACCACTTTTTAATTAAATGGCAAATATTTTATCTGTTTTTATGTAAAATACTTTATAAAATTGCTGTAAAGTTGTATAATTAAACTGTTATTACTTAACTCGGAGGCGTTTTATGCAAGATGAAAGAATTACAAAATTAGCAAAAAACCTTATCAATTATTCTTGTGCGCTTAAAAAAGGTGAAAAGGTTTTAATTGAGGCAAAGGGTATTGACTATATGCTAGTCAACGCGCTTGTAAAGGAAACTTATAAAGCGGGCGGTTTTCCGTTCGTGGAAATTTATGATAACAGGGTAACTAGAGAATTGCTTTTCGGGCTTACCGAAGAACACGCTAAACTTCGCGCGGAGTTTGATAAGGCGCGTATGGAAAAGATGGATGCTTATATCGGAATACGCGGTGGTGAAAACTGCAATGAACTTTCTGACGTCCCTGAAGAAAATCTTAAAATAGAAAGTGAGTTTTATTCGCACCCCGTTCATCACGAAATCCGCGTAAAAAAGACCAAGTGGGTGGTATTGCGTTATCCAAACCAAGGTATGGCGCAACAAGCGGGAATGAGTACGGACGCGTTTGAAGATTTTTATTTTAAGGTTTGCAACCTTGATTATTCAAAGATGGATAGGGCAATGGATGCGTTAAAGGCGCGTTTAGATAAGGCGGATAAGGTTAGGCTTACTGCTAAAAACACGGATATTACCTTTTCAATTAAGGGTATAGGCAGTAAAAAATGCTCTGGGGAAAGAAATATCCCTGACGGTGAAATTTACACCGCGCCCGTCAAAGATAGCGTGAACGGAACTATTACTTTCAACGCGCCGTCAGAAGAAAACGGGTTTAAGTTTGAAAACGTTTCTTTAACATTTAAAGACGGTAAAATTATAAACGCTACGGCAAACGATACTGAAAAACTTAACGCAATACTTAATACCGACGAAGGCGCAAGGTACGTTGGGGAATTTGCTTTTGGCGTAAACCCGTATATAATTAAGCCAATGGGGGATATTTTATTTGATGAAAAAATATCAGGCTCTATTCACTTTACGCCCGGTTGTTGTTATGACGATTGCTATAACGGCAACGTTTCCGCTATCCATTGGGATTTAGTTTTAATACAAACAAAAGAGTACGGTGGCGGTGAAATTTATCTTGACGGGGAACTTATTAGAAAGGACGGCTTGTTCATCCCCGAAGATTTACTGTGTTTAAATCCCGAAAATTTAAAATAATGGCGGAAAAATAATTGACTTAAAGCATTTTTATAGATATAATGTATAAGACGAAATTTGGAAAAAATTTAAAAATCATTATAAAATATTATTTGGAGGACATAAATCATGTCAAAAGTAACAAAAGTTGCAATTAACGGTTTCGGTCGTATCGGTCGTCTTGCGTTCAGACAAATGTTCGGCGCAGAAGGCTATGAAGTAGTTGCTATCAACGACCTTACCAGCCCTGAAATGCTTGCTCATCTTCTCAAATACGATACTATGCAGGGTAACTACGTAGCACAAGGTCACACTGTAGAATCTACTGAAGATTCTATTATCGTTGACGGAAAGGAAATTAAAATTTCCAAGTGCGCAAACGCTGCTGAATGCCCCTGGGCTCAATACGACGTTGACGTTGTTTTAGAATGTACGGGCTTCTATACCAGCAAAGCAAAGGCTG